>JACQYX010000170.1 GCA_016207985.1 Ignavibacteriales bacterium
GAAATGGATCGCATGGATTTGATGCAGGGATTAATCGATAAGATTCATATTCATACAAACTCAACAGGCGAATCGAACATGTAACCTTTCTCAGTACGCTTGATTTTTCCGGCAATCGTATCAGGATCATGCTCGAAAAATATTATCCAATTCTCATCAACTGCTCGTTTAAGAAATTTCTTTTTATCCTCGAGTGTTATCAATGGATTTAAATCGAAACCCATAATATAAGAAAGCGGTACGTGAGAGGTACACGGCATCAAATCAGCCGCATAGAAAAGCGTTTTTTTACCGTCGGAGATTTTTAATAATTGAAGACCGGGTGAATGACCGTTAGATACACAAACCGATATCTGAGAGAAGATTTCTATATCACCGTCTATTAGATTTAGCAAACCAAAATCTTTTAATGGCATGTAGTCATCGGGGATGTAGCTTGCTTTGTCACGCTCGGTCGGATTTAAGGCATTCTCCCATTGAGTTCTTTGGACATGATAAATAGCATTCGGAAATGCCGGTTTTATAACACCTTTATCCTTAATTGTAGAACCGCCTGCATGATCAAAATGAAGATGTGAAAGAATAACGTCGGTAATGTCGGCTGGTTTTACTCCGTATTTTTTCAGAGATGAATAAAGATTATTTGTTGTATCGAGTTCATAAATATCGATAAACTTTTGAGTGACTTTCGTGCCGTTGCCGTCATCCATTAAAACTATTTTCCCATTTCCGACAATAAGCAGACATCTTGCTGAGAGTTTAATACGATTACGTTCATCTGCCTTGTTCGTTTTTTCCCAAAGAACTTTTGGGATGATTCCGAACATCGAGCCGCCATCTAACTTGAATGTACCAGTCTCGATTGGATAAATGTCATAGTTACCAATTTTCATATATTCTCTTTTTACACTATCAATAATTAAAAAGGTCGGCTGAGAATCAACCGACCCTTCAAACTTTCTAATTTACATCTTCTCATTTTTTGAAACGAGAATTCTCAGCGCTCAGTGCTGAAAAAGGTTTTTCCGGATGAATCTTCTTAGCACGTTCAAATAGGACTTCTTCAGTTTCTGGACGATTTGGATCAGGCACACAACAATCGACTGGACAAACTGCCGCACATTGTTCTTGATTGAAATGACCGACACACTCGGTGCATTTCTCTGGTACTATGTAATAGAAATCGTTTGATAGTGCATCGAACATTTGTCCGTTAAGCTCGTATTGAGCACCGCCAGCATAGATTGCTGTATTGGGACATTCAGGTTCACAAGCACCACAGTTAATACATTCTTCAGTGATAAAAGTTGCCATGATTAAATCTCCTAAATTAAATTCCTTTGAGTGATTATGCGTGATAAACAGGTGGGAACAGTGCTTCTGTTCTCCTGAAATTCATTAATTACTTGATGTACAGTATAAGAAAAAGTTGGATGAAATTCAAACGATTTTTCTAGGTTTGTGGAAGCAATTCCGGTATTACACTTGTGCCGAAGGAATCGCTAATTTAATTTTATGTTCACTGAACTCTCTGTTTTTAACGATGTTATACACTCTGGCATCGTCTACGATGAAGTAGCTTTTACCTTCCTCGTTATACCTAATATCAGTTCCTTTATCACCGCGAGAAAGAGGAGAATCATCTTGATTTACAAATACTTGAAATCCTTTTTCACCCTCTGGTTTTATTACGAGATCGACTTCTTGCGCTTGATATAAGAAGGTGAGAAATCCACCTGCTGGATTAGTTGTGTCTAATTTTAAATAATTTCTATCGTTGAACCAATCACCATCTAAATACAATCTACCTTCTACATAATATTTTGGATCATCATAATGAACTGTCGATTCAGGTGAATAGCCTTCAATATTTCCGATTGTCCCACGCTGCCAGCCGGTGAGAATCTCCGGCGTCTCGCGATAACAAAGAACACCGGGGCGATCCGTTTCTCTTAATGAATCCATCACTAAAGGTAACTCGATATCGTAACCTATATTAGAAACAAGCGATTGTATAGCGTGCTCGAAATTTTGATATTGTCCCTCTCCGGCATGGACATATCGAATGAAACCATATTTATCGATCAAGAACTTTGTGGGCCAATAAGCAGAATGAAAAGCGTTCCATACGATGAAATCATTATCCATAACGATAGGATACTTTAGATTTAATTTATCCGATGCCTTCCTAACATTAACCGGATCCCGGGCAAAAGGAAATCGAGGCGTATGTACGCCAATCAGAATTAAACCTTTTTCTGAATAACGATTATACCATTCTTTAAGGTAAGGTAATGTGCGAATACATCGCATGCAGGTATAATCCCAGAAATCGATAAGGATGACATAACCACGCAAAGCCCCGAGTGCAATCGGATCGCTGTTGAGCCAGTAATCGCCGTATATCTCGGGCACACGAAATTGTTGAGGCAGCAGTTCCATTGTTAGTCCATCCCTCATCCTTCATCCTTCATCCTTTTCTTGCTATCTCTTTCCACAACAACAACAAACTCCCCCTTTATTTTATGTGTAGAAAATTTCAGGAACAACTCATACGCGGTACCTCGAAAGATTTGCTCGTCATTCATTGTTAGATTAAATGGAATACATAACCTTCTGTCTCCACCAAAGACATCGGATATATCTTTCAATAACGGAACAAGTCGGTACGGTGTCTCCATAAATATGATTGTTCGATCTTCATCTTTCAACTTTTGCAGCTCTTTTTTCCGTAGTGAACTATTTGGGGAAAGAAATCCATAATACAAAAACTCATCAATTCGGAAGCCTGAAATTATAAGTGCGGGAACTATGGAAGATGCCCCGGGAATTGGAACAATGGTAACGTTTCCCTCGATAGTTTTTTTAACGAGAAGTTGTCCCGGATCAGCGAACACAGGAGTTCCTGCATCTGAAATCAGTCCCACGTTTTTACCCTCATTGAGATATCGGATAATCTGTATGGTCGATTCTTTTTCATTGTGTTCGTTCAATGTTTCGGTGATCTTTTCTGGAATGTTGAAATGCGATAGCAATCTCCTTCCCTCACGATGTTCTTCATATACAACTACATCAACTTCCCTTAAGACCTTAAGTGCACGGAAAGTAATATCATCCCAATTTCCTATCGGTGTTGAAACAAGAAAGAGCGTTCCGTTCATATCGATATATCATTCGTTGAGATTACCGATAACTTCTTATTCTGCCATAGTTTAACGAACATAACAATGACAGCAGTTGTCGGAACTGCGACAAGCAGACCGACGAATCCCATAAAGTACCCGAAGACGAAAAGAGATAGAATTAAAATAACCGGATGAAGACCGACTTTATCACCAATAATTTTCGGTGCGAGTATCGTATTCTCAAAAATCTTTTGTGAAAGATACATGACTATAACCCCGATTACTTTTCCGGTCACCTGATCGCCGCTGAACATGGCAACAATCGTTCCGACAACTAAGCTAATCAACAAACCGACGTAAGGAATAAAATCAAGAAGCGCCGTCATGATGCCAAGCACTAATGCATACTTCACGCCCAATATTGATAAAACAGTAGCCGATATGATTCCCTGGATAAAAGCGACAATCATCGCTCCCCTTAGATAATCACTGAGGACTTCATCAACTTTATTAAAATAGGAAGCTATAATTTCTCTTCTCTTTTCTGGAAAGAATGATTTAACACTTTGAAGTACGATTGGAAAATCTTTTAAGAGATAAAATACCACGAATGGAATGATGACGATGTTCAGAAGCTGTGTAATAACGATTGATATACTCGTAATAAAACTAAAAGCCCCTTCGAGGAGTGATTTTAATATTGCGTCGAGTCGTTTGGGTAACTCTTTTTCTATCGATTCACGTATCGAATCCACAGGTAACCCGGATTGTCTCAGCGTATCAAAGAATGTCCCTTGCTTAAAGGAATCTACGGTGCTAACGATAAAGTTAGAAACGTTTTCGATGATACCTCTGAATTGGTACAACACAATCGGCATGATCAGCATAAAGAAAAGCGTAACCAAACCGATAAGGACAAGCATAATTGTAAGAGATGAAGTCCATCGGGGAATATTTTTCTTCTCGAGAATATCGACCAACGGATTGAGGATATAAGCCAAGAAGAACGCTAAAATAAACGGCGTTAACACACCAATGAGTGAGCTTGATAACCAAACAATAAATAATAATCCCACCAGCCACATGAGCCTGTTGACATAAGTGTTGTGTCGCAGTGGGTAGAAAAGGAAAAGGATCGCAATAAACAGTACGATAGGAGAAAGAAACGGCATTATAAAATACACGAACATGAGAAGCAATGCAATCCCTGCGATAAGAAGAATCGTTGCTGAGACTTTATTCGTGTTCTCGATATCTTCCAGATTGAAATTCATCTTCCCCTATTGACCTGTATGACCAAATCCGCCGGCACCGCGTTCTGTTTGATCAAGTGTTTTTACTTCCTCCCACTCTGCCTGAATAACCGGTGAAATTACCATTTGAGCTATTCGATCACCACGGTGGATGACAAAGTCATCCTTACCGAAGTTTGTGAGAATAACCTTAACTTCACCTCGATAATCGGAATCAATCGTTCCGGGTGTATTTAGAACTGAAATTCCAAATTTGATTGCAAGCCCGCTCCGCGGACGCACCTGCGCCTCATATCCTCTGGGAACTTCGATATAAAATCCGGTTGGGATTAATTGCGTTTCGCCTTTCTTGATGACGATATCAGCTCCAACGGCAGCATAAATATCCATGCCCGATGAACCAGACGTAGCATATACCGGTAATGGAATGCCTGTTAGCGATGGATCGACTCGGGCAATACGAATTTTAATTGCAGGTTGTAAATTCATTGTAATTAAAGTAATAGGGTATTGGAATATTGAGAAATATATTTCATCAATATACTGATTTTCCATAATAAATCAATTTATTGACAATTGTTAAGGAGAAAAGTATATTCAATACGGATTTTCAGAACAAAGCATGATGCGGGTTCACCTATTTTGTACTACGAAAGACACCTAATTACCTAATAATTCCGTTAACAATTAAGGAGTACACCATGTTTATAACGCTTTTAGTCGTTAATTTCCTAATTGCATTCTCCGTTTGCTTTATCATAGCTCTTATCTTCCGAAATCCGATCTCGAAGATAATTCATCGCCTCGTTGCAGAAGATATTTACAGCGCATGGAGTAAATATATTACCTTTGCTATT
>JACQYX010000171.1 GCA_016207985.1 Ignavibacteriales bacterium
CCCCGCGGGTTGTCGTCCATAACCCCCCCGGTTTCTTCACTCCCTTCGCCCGTCCTATTTTCTATAATAGAATTGCACTTCTACACAACATGGCGCAGGCGTGAAGTATTCAATTCTCCTATAACTTTATCAAACTCGTGTGATTGATCGAAGAGAAACTGAGCACCCGCTTCGATAAAACGTTTATAATATTGAGGGAATACATTGTTGGTCAATAATATTATTACGGGTATCAATGTGTGAAGACTTTTTACTAATTCAATCCCGAACGTACCAGCCATTTGAAGATCGAGTATAACTGCATCCGGTCTATTTATTTTTATATAATCTATCGTATCCTGAAGATTATTTGTTTGCTCGGTGACTTCTACTGTATCAATAGCACTAAGCATAGCAGCCATCCTAGTTGCAACTAATTTAGAACTATCTGCTATTAGAACTTTCATTTGATATCTCCTTTATAAAATTTATAAACTCCTTTGGACTTGAACGATATCCCTAATCCACAATGAAACCTATATTCAAGTCCAAAGGTTATCATCATCATCCATTCTAATGATAATAAAAAGGAAATGGATTCGGTATAGTAAAATTTGTGATTTTCTTGTAGCAAATCTTAGATTTATTGTGTCACAAATTTTACGACAAGGGGTGTAACTTGTTATATTAGTATAAGTTGAAGTAAGTAATTACCGACATGAGATTTGGCACATCAAAAATTTATTTCAGGGGAAGATCATAAATCTATGGATTTTAGTCGATCAATCCATGCTTAACGGCATAATGGGTAAGATCGCTGTTCGATTCCATTTTCATTTTTTCCAAGATTCTTGTACGATAGGTATGAACAGTGCTCAGACTTAAAAATAGTTTCTCACAAATATCCTTAGTGGGAACTCCGGAGGATAACATAATAAAAATCTGGAACTCACGATCAGATAACGATTCATGGGGAAGCTTCTCTTGCTTGTCGTCCATTTCAACTGCTAAACGTTCAGCGAGAGAAGGAGTAATGTACTTACCACCATTTACAATTTTTCGAATTGCCTCAACCAATCCCTCCGGCGCGCTTTCTTTTGTTAAATATCCTGATGCACCGGCTTTTAATACACGAAGAGCGAAGCGTTCTTCGGGATGCATACTCAGAACTAATATTGGAAGTTTAGGCGACCGATCTCTAAGTTTTTTAATTAAATCGAGCCCGCTGAGACCGGGCATCGATAAATCCGTCACGACGATATCAAATTCTTTTTTACCGACGATATCGAGCAGATCTTCTCCGTTGCATGCTTCACCGACAACATTTATATCACCCTCTTCTTTAAGAGTTTTCTTTATTCCTTCCCTGATTAATTGATGATCGTCGGCAATAACAACTTTTATCATCCGGATTTGTTCTCCTTTAAGTCTATCATGCTTGTTTCCTCCCCTGATCAATCGGTAGACGCACAGTGACGATAGTCCCCTTTCCGCTTTCACCTTCGATGATGACCTCACCACCAAAGAGGAGCACTCTCTCGCGCATCCCAAGTAATCCGAGAGATTTATTACCTGTTGCTTCCTGAGCAGTTATACCACGTCCGTTATCTGCGACTCGCAGCACCAAATTGCCATCAGATTGTTGCAGATACAAATTGACTTGCGTTGCCTCGGCATGACGTGCCACGTTTGTGAGGGTTTCCTGTAATATGCGGAATACTGCTGTTGATCGCTCATGATCTAAAGTAATATCGTCTATCTCAGAAATGAACACGCATTTTATCCTTGTACGTGTTTGAAATACTTGTGCTTCCCACTCGATCGCTTCCTTGAGTCCTAATTCATCGAGTATCTCGGGCCTAAGCTCGGTCGCGATTCTACGAACAGATTTGATTGTCGTATCAACTAATTCCGACATCGATTTCAAATCACTCGTCGTTTCTTCGGATTTACTTCCAGCACTCAGAGAAGGAAGTTTTTTACTGAGCAGGGCAATATCCATTTTCATCACAGTTAATAATTGTCCAAGCTCATCGTGGATTTCACGAGCAATTCTTGCGCGCTCTTCTTCCCGCACCGATTGTAAATGTGCCGCAAGTTGACGCAATTTTTTGTGCGATTCTTGTAATTGCTGTTTACCCTCTTCGAGTATTTTTAACTTCTCTTTTTGGGAGGCGATGAAACGTTTCTGGTTAAAATAAACTGTGAAGATAAAAATACTGCTGATAAGCAGAAGTGCAGTAGTACCAACGATGATTAACCACCAGATTTCGGTTGTTGGCTCGGGCATAGGAATACTCTTACATAAAAAAGGTTGGAAAGCATATTTATTATCATCATAACTCGATAGATATTAAAAAAGGTTTGAGGAAAGTTCATTAATAAATAATTTCCAACAGCGAAAACAGTTATTGTCATCGTAGTAGCGACAAATACAGGAGGTACCATCCAGAAACGTGGATTTCTCGATAACAGAGTGGTACTCTCCTTATTAAATTCAAATAATGTTAATCCAAGCACACCTAACACCAATATACTGGAGATGGGTCTGGTATAAGTATTAAACATGTTTAGGTTTTCTAACCGAACTATATCAAAAATCGCGAGTGCGATGATAAGCGGTATACTAAAAAACATTAAGCGTCGGATAAGTAAATTTCTTTGCCATTGCAAGAAAATAATAATTAGAAAAGTGTACTCTATGATAGTATAAAAATGTATTATCCATAGATTTTTTATACCCATCAATGCTGTTGTTGCTACAAATATTTGAAAAAATATTTCAAATCCGAGAAATATTACAATTAATCTTAGATCGTTCTCAAGTCTTCCGTACTTTACAAAACCGAATAAAAAAGGAATTGCGATTGAACAAGGAGAGAGTATTATTATTATCTTATCCATCAGATATTGTTTAACTAATTAATTCTTTATTAGAAGGACAAAAAGGGGGACAAAAAGGTAAAATTTCTAATAAAATACCGTCAGTTATATCATCTCCTTTATCGTTAACACCAACCAACACGATTATAGGTTTCCCATCCGTATTCATTCCGTGATAATACCGCATGGCGACACATCCAGGTTGGTCTAAAAGTTTTTGGACGTATTCTTTCCAGAATAATCCTCCTTTTATTGCATTAGCTGTTGCCTGTTGGCGGTAAGCACTTGTATATTTGCTCGCTTCATCAAGCGAAATTATCTGATTGTTTTTGGGTGGTAATGCCATATAAACTCCATGTAATTAATTGTTTTGTTGATTTGTTTTATTTAGGATTTGATATTCAATCTTTAACATTTTAAAATAATAAAATTTCCCTCACTAGTCAAACACAGGGATGCCACGAATGCACACCCTGATCATCAATCATAGCATGGATTAAAGGTGAAGAAACTGATGGCTCAGTTGCAACACTAAATGCCCTTTCTAGACGATGTGAAGCAATTTCGAGACTCGCTTGTCGATCGGCATAAATTACTGCTAATACTTCACCAATACTCACACTATCTCCGACCTTTTTGCAAAGAGATATCCCTGCCTTCGGATCAATGATATCATCGACTTTCATTCTTCCGGCACCGAGCATAATATTTACAAATCCAACTTCGAGTGCATCTATGTTATCGATATCTCCTGAAGATGTACTTTTTATTTCTTTCGAATATTTACAACGGGGATATTTCCGTGGATTTTGAAGATACGACATATCACCGCCCTGTGCTTTCACTAATTCTAAAAACTTTTCCCATGCTTTCCCCGACTTCAGAGCAGATCGGCATTCAAAAATTCCTGCCTCAAGTGATTTGGCTTTCCCACCCATCCATACCATTGCACCACCGAGCACCAATGTCACCTCCATTAGGTCAGGTATGTTTTTACCTTGCAGGCATTCGATCGATTCAACGACTTCTAACCAATTACCCACAGCATAGCCCAATGGCTGACTCATGTCGGTAAGAAACCCGATTGTCTTTTTCCCAAAATTTTTCCCCACCTCAATCAGCATCCGAGCCAACTCGATTGCATCGCTCTCCGATTGCATGAACGCTCCGCGTCCTGTTTTCACATCAAGAACAAGTGCATCGATTCCTTCGGCAATCTTTTTACTCATGATGCTTCCGGCTATTAGCGGTATACATTCCACAGTACCTGTGACGTCTCTCAGTGCATACATTTTTTTATCAGCAGGTGCAATCTCGTTTGTCTGCCCGATCATGACCAGACCGATCTTCTCAATCACTTTCTTGTATTCGACGAGAGATAAATCTGTTCGAAAGCCCGGGATCGATTCGAGTTTATCCAATGTACCACCCGTGTGCCCAAGTCCACGACCTGATATCATCGGGACAGGAACTCCACATGCGGCGACCATCGGTGCGAGAATGAGCGAAACTTTATCTCCAACACCACCTGTCGAGTGTTTATCGACTTTAATTCCCGGAATAGTGCTCAAATCTACGACAGTTCCTGAATGAATCATAATATCGGGCAGCATAGTTGTTTCCTCAAAATCCATCTTTTGGAAATAGACTGCCATTAAAAACGCCGACATTTGATAATCTGATACATTACCCTTCAGGTATCCATTCACGAGATACTCGATCTCCGCCCGATTGAGCTTTGAGCCATTTCTTTTTTTACGAATGATTTCAGTTGGATTCATAGAATGATATTGGTTGTTGAGTTCATTGCTGTTCAATACAATTATCCTGACTTAAGATACGCTCACCGAGCAGGATGCCGCAGATAGTTTTACTGTCGAGTATTTCTTGCCGTTCTATCATTTTAACAGCTTCACCGAGTGGTAATATTTTTATTGTCATCGTCTCCTCACCCTATTCAAGGTTTCTACCACCCGGTGCTTTTGATAAATTTCTTGCAAGAAAAATGTGGAGAACTTCAGTGCAAAATCCCGGTGTTGTATAAATAGATGTTAGTTGCTTCCACTTTTTCGTATGATATCCGGTTTCTTCCTCTAATTCACGCTTTGCACAATGAAGCGGATCTTCACCAGTGTTCAATTTCCCTGCAGGCAGCTCCCAGATAAACTTATCGAGGGGATAGCGATGCTGATTTATAAGAATAATTCGGTGATCGGGAAAAACCGCAAGAACAACAGCACCACCTGGGTGTTCAGCAACTTCACGCATCGTCGGATTACCGTTAGCGTATTCGACCTCATCGATGATGGTAGTGAATACTCTCCCCTCGTGTACCTTATTTCTTCTGCGGAGCTTGTATTTCATCGGATCTCTTTGAATATATAATTCTTCTCGGTAAAGATATCTCTATGCCTGCATCAGTAAAAGATTTGTAAACTTGTTCACGAAGGGTGGTCTCGATCTCAAACTTTTTATCGAAGTGAGAGGTACGACCTGAGAGACGCAGGAGGAGCCCCGCTTTCCCGAAATCCATCACGAACACTCGCGGCGCTGGCTCTTTACTTATATCGGAATTATTTATCGCTAGATCGAGTAAAATCTTTTTTGCTCTCTCTATATCAATCCGATAAGCCACACTAACTTCAACTAATACACGTATAATATTATTGGGAAAAGAAAAATTGATAATTCGGTTTTTGACAAGATCGCTGTTAGGGATGACAACGAGGTTGTTGTCATAATTCAAGATGCGTGTACTGCGAAGACCGATTTGGGTAACATCACCTTCCTCACCCGACGGCAGCTTAATCCTATCACCGACACGAAAGGGTTGATCTATTAAGATGACGAAACCTGCAATCATATTCGCAACAGTTTCCTGAGCGGCAAGTGCAACTGCCAGCGATCCAACTCCGAGTGATACCAGCAAGCTACCGATGTTCACGCCGAAATGGTCAAGTACAATCATGCCTGCAATAAGAAACAAAATGATATCGACAATCTTCTTCATCATCGGAGCAACAGTGGCGGTGATATTACTGTGGGTCTTTTCTGAAACCTCATCCATATACCACTCGAATGTCGTCCCAACTAAACGGCTGACCGATTTTGTAACAACAAAAACAAGTACAATGTAAAGTGCAACTGAAACGTAATCGAGTATTTGATGATATGCGACTTCATCGATTGCGATTCCCTGGCGGGCGATTTTGATTCCTATAAAGAAACCAGCGATGATACTTAAAGTAATTATCCTCGAACGAACGATGGAAAGAATCCTGTCATCGAGCGTTGTCTTAGTTGATGCGAACAATCTTTTAAAGATAATATTTAAAAGGGATTTCACTACCTGACCGATGAATCCGGCGGCGATGATAACAAGCACTGCTGTCAATATATTCTTTACGATTGGATGCTCAAACATTTTTATACCCTTCGCATTTATTTGTTAGAACGACTTCCCGGTTTGTCTATCGGCTTACCTTGCTGGCAGAGTGGACACTCTGTTTGCTGGTATGTTAATACATTCATTACCATTGTCGCATAAAAATTAGGGAACTTGACTTTCCCCCCGCTACGATCTACAATTGTTCCCACACCGGCAATTGTACCGCCTTCCCGCTTCACAATTTCGATTACTTCACTGGCTGAGCCGCCTGTAGTTGTAACATCTTCACAAACAAGCACTTTTTCTCCCTTCATAATTTCGAAACCCCGACGAAGCTGAAGCGATCCATCCTTTCTCTCGGCAAACATTGTTCTCACACTAAGCTGTCTGCCGACCTCCTGCCCCACGACTATACCACCGAGTGCGGGAGAAATCACAACATCAATTTGTGTGCTACGAAAATGGTTTGCGATCATTCCACATAAGACTTCCATATGTTTCGGATATTGTAAAACTTTCGCACACTGAAAGTATTGCGGACTATGCAAACCGGAAGTCAGTTGAAAGTGTCCTTCCAACAATGCCTTCGTTTGTTTGAAAATGGAGAGAATTTCATCTTGGGTCATGATTGATCTCTTTCTTATAAATCATGATGATTCGTTTGACGATGGACTATTTTATCCAACTCGCTTTTATAGACGATATGCCTTGTATCGATTGCATGATCGATGGCAAGTACACCATTCAAATGATCGATCTCATGCTGGAGCAGCTCCGAAAGACTTCCACCTGCAAAC
>JACQYX010000172.1 GCA_016207985.1 Ignavibacteriales bacterium
TGTTTTTTATTATTTAGAATGAATTATAATATTTCATACTCGGAACCAGATCCAACGTTATTGCATGATGCGAAAGGAGGTAATCACAGGGCGTTCACTGAGATCGTTCGAAAATATGAAAATCTCGTCTACAGTTTTGCTTTTAAAGTATGCCGCGATAAAGATAAAGCAACAGAAACACTGCAAGATACATTCGTGAATGTATATCGGAAGTTAAACCAGTTCGATCATCGCTCAAAATTTTCAACTTGGCTTTACAGCATCGTCACGAATAATTGTTTGATGAAAAACCGACGAACGAAGCTTGAAGAATCATCGGTCTCACTCGACATTTTGCAATCGCCGCACGATGATTATGAGGCGCATAAACATCGTGAACATCCTATACATGAATGGAAAAGCACACCGCTTGATAAAGTCATGAATAGAGAATTAAAAGATTTGCTCGATGTCGCAATCCAAAAACTTCCCGTCGATTATCGTGTCGTATTTATTCTCCGAGATGTCGAGGGACAATCGGCAGAGGAGACTGCGAAGATATTGAAGCTTTCCGTGCCAGCGGTGAAATCACGATTACGCAGGGCACGAATATTTCTCCGCAATCAATTGAACGAGTATATGTCATCATGAAAAAGAAAGCTAAAAATTGCAAAGATGTATACAACCAAATTTGCAACAATCTCGATCAGAAACTCGATTCTCCGCAGTGTTTAAAAATCAAGCGCCATCTTGAGGATTGTCCGAATTGTGCAGCGTATTTAGACAGTCTGAAAAAAACTATTACTCTTTATCGTGAATATCCCAAGCCGCAGGTCCCTGGAACATTTCATAAAAAGTTATTCGCAATGCTGAATCTCCCAACTACAAGGGGAAAGAGGTAAATGTTATTCCATGAGTGGAACGAGGAAGAATCCATTTGTGTTATTATTGCATCATATAAAATGGCTCTAAAATTTCTCAAGTAATAATGAAAGGAGAATGGAAAATGACAAAAAACATGGGCTCAACTGATAAAGCCATCCGCACCATCCTTGCAATTCTGTTCGGTGTTTTTTACTTCACCGATGTCATCACCGGGACGATCGGCACGGTACTTTTGATTTTAGGTGTCGTATTTTTATTGACAAGCTTCTTCAGCTTTTGTCCATTATACGTTCCCTTTAAGATATCGACAAGAAAAGAAAATAAAACAAATTAATACGGGCAATCATTACGGAGTTTATCTTATGGCAACAAAAGAAGCAATCATTAAACAAGTTAAAGGGATAACCCTTCTCGCTAAATCTGATTCAAACCACTGGGTAGTTATGGATGGCAGCGACAAGTTCGGCGGCAGCTTAGCAGGATCGGGTCCGAAAGAGCTGTTGATGTTCGCACTCGGCGGCTGCACGGCGATGGATGTAATACCGATACTCGCAAAACGAAAAGCACCGGTAGAAAACGTTGAAGTTAAGATAAGTGGAAATGTTCGAGAGGAACACCCTCAAGTGTTTACCGAGCTTCATGTTGAGTACGTTTTATACGGCAACGGAATAAATAAGGAAGATGTTGAGCGTGCAATCGAGCTTTCAACTACAAAGTACTGCGCCGTATCTGCGATGTTGAAACCGGGTGTTAAGATAACACACTCTTATCGCATCGAGAGTACGACAGCACCTGCGGTGTAATCCGCCAGAGGCGGACGAGGGTTTAATTCCCCGCCCCTTGGGGCGAATAAATAAATAAAATGTATTTGATACCCCGCTGCCCCGCCTGCCAAAGTCCGCCATAGTGGACGGCGGGCAGGTTGCGGCGGGGTAGTTCATTACTTTTTCTTTCCCCAGTGCTGACGAAGGTGCGGCAAGATTTTCTGGCACAAAACCGGGCTACATATACACAAGATTAGGAAACCCAACCATCAACGCACTCGAAGAGAACATCACTGAGCTTGAAGGTGGGTATAAAGGTTTTGCAACTGCAACAGGAATTGCTGCTATCACAACCGTTTACACGGCGCTACTTCATCAAAACGCTCATATTGTAAGCTCGGAAACCGTATACGGTCCGTCGCGTGTCGTGCTCGAAACAATTTACTCGAAGTATGGAGTTGAGTCTTCGTTTGTCGATACGTCGAATCTTGAAAACATCAGGAAAGCAATCCGACCGAATACTAAAATGGTATTCATCGAGACACCCGCAAACCCGACGATGAAAATTACAGACCTAAAAGGTGCCGCTGAAATTGCACATCAACATAAACTTCCATTGGTTGTCGATAACACGTTTGCAAGTCCGTACCTTCAACGTCCATTTGAGCATGGTGCCGATATTATAGTTCACAGCTTGACGAAATTTCTTAACGGTCACAGCGATGTAGTCGGCGGGATGATTGTAGTAAAAGACGAAAATTATTACAAGATGATCCGCCCAACACTTGTATCGTTCGGCGGGACAATGGATCCACATCAGGCATGGCTCGTGCTGCGCGGTGTTCGTACGCTTGGCTTGAGAGTAGAAAAAAGTCAGGACAATGCAATGAAACTTGCACAATTTCTAAGAAAGCATCCAAAAGTTTTGTGGGTTACATATCCGGGATTACCCGATCATCCACAATATGAGATTGCAAAGAAGCAAATGGACGGCTTCGGTGCAATGATCGCGATTGGCGTGAAGAACGGTCTCGAAGGTGGCAAGATAGTTATGAACAATGTGCAGATTTTCACACTCGCAGTTTCGCTTGGTGGAGTTGAATCGCTCATCGAGCATCCGGCATCTATGACGCACGCATCTGTATCGAAGGAAGAAAAAATCAAAGCCGGCATCTCCGATGAGCTTATTCGCATCGCAGTTGGCTGTGAAGATTATGAAGATTTAAAGGATGATCTCGATCAGGCACTAAATAAAATTCCATGAGAAACCTCTATTCAAAATCAATTAATGTATAGGAAATGATTCTATGGATGCGCTTTTAATTGACCGACTGCAATTCGCATTTACAATCTCGTTCCATTACCTCTTCCCACAGCTAACGATGGGATTAGCACTTCTCATTGTAATCATGAAAGTTCTCGCCATCAGGAAGAAGAGCGAACTCTATAACAACTCCGCACGTTTCTGGGCAAAGATTTTCGGCATTAACTTCGCAGTGGGAGTAGTTACAGGAATTCCAATGGAGTTTCAGTTCGGAACGAACTGGGCACGCTTCTCAACATTTGCGGGCGGGATCATCGGTCAAACTTTAGCGATGGAAGGAATATTCGCATTCTTCCTCGAGTCGAGTTTCCTCGGACTTTTTCTATTCGGAGAAAAGAAATTAGGACAGGTCGGGCATCTCATTTCAGCAATTCTTGTATTCCTCGGCTCATGGCTATCGGGTTACTTCATCATCGCGACTGATGCATGGATGCAGCATCCCGTGGGTTATGCCCTATCGCCTGATGGTGCGGTTCATCTAACCAGTTTCTGGCAGCTTTTACTGAATCCTTGGGCTTTATCGCAGTATGCACACAATATGGTTGGTGCAGTCATAACCGGATCGTTCGTGATGGCGGCGATCGGGGCATATTACATTCTTGCAAATAGAGATATCGATTTTGGGAAAACGTTCATTCGCATTGGTGTAATTGCCGGACTCACGGCATCAATTCTCGCAGTTGTCCCCACCGGTGATTTCGAATCGAGGAATGTCGCTAACCACCAGGGAACAAAGTTCGCTGCGATGGAAGGACTGTTCGAGACAAAACGTGGTGCAGAATTGACTTTGTTCGGTCAACCTAATGTGGAAAACCTAAAATTAGATAATCCTATTGCGATTCCTCGGCTATTGAGCTTCTTGACTTATCTCGATTGGAATGCGGAAGTGAAAGGACTTGATGCATTTCCTCGAGAGCATTGGCCCGATAATATCCCGCTGCTCTTTTATAGTTATCATCTTATGATCATACTGGGAATATTTTTTATTATCGTCATGAAGACAGCGGCATTTTATCTCTGGAAGAAAAAACTATTTGAGATGCGATGGCTGCTCTGGATATTACTTGTAAGTTTTCCTTTGCCCTACATCGCAAATACAGCGGGCTGGATGACGGCTGAAGTTGGTCGACAGCCGTGGCTCGTATATGGTTTGATGCGCACAACTGATGGAATATCACCGACCGTATCCGCGAGCAGTGGTATGTTTAGTCTAATCGGCTTTATTGGGATTTACATTTTGCTCGGAACACTCTTTCTTCTGTTGGTAATCCGTCAAATCAACCGCGGACCGGCAACAAACAATTTACACTAAGGATAAGGAGAAGATCATGGAAATACTTTGGTTTTGCATTTTAGTGTTTATGCTCGCAATGTATATCGTCCTCGACGTGTTCGATTTAGGTGTTGGTATTATTCATCGTCTAATCGGACGTAAAGAGGCAGACCGCACACTTCTCATTAGAACAATCGGACCCGTATGGGATGGAAATGAAGTATGGCTTTTAGCTGCAGGCGGTACAATGTACTTCGCTTTTCCGAAATTATATGCATCCGGTTTCAGTGGATTTTATTTACCTCTTATAATTGTTTTATGGCTGTTGATAATGCGCGGGATAGGGATCGAGTTTCGGCACCAAATTCAAAACTCGATGTGGAAATCCATGTGGGACAGCGTGTTCTCTTTTGCAAGTATTCTTCTTTCCATTTTCTTCGGTGCAGCGTTAGGGAATATCATTCGCGGTGTCCCGCTAAATCAAGAAGGATACTTTTTTGAGCCGCTATGGACGACATTTACGATTGTCCCGGAAGCCGGCATTCTCGATTGGTATACAGTGCTAATGGGACTTGTTGCACTATTCACGCTTGCAACCCACGGTGCAAATTATGTCGCGATGAAAACCGAATGTGAATTGCAACAAAGGGCGCGGGATGTTGTAAAAAAATCTTGGTGGGGGGTTATGATACTTTCTATCGTTGCTGCTGTTGCTACATTTTCTATCCGACCAGACATTGGGAGAAATTACCACGATTATCCATGGGGTTACATCTTCCCGCTGAGCGGCGTCGTAAGTCTAATTTCGATGTATCTATTCACTCGGAGGGGAAAAGATACAAAGGCATTCGTATCTTCATCTATCTTCATCGCCGGAATGTTGGCTGGGACAGCGTTCGGATTGTTTCCAAATCTTTTAACGGCTTCCACCGACCCGGATTATTCAATCACAATATACAATGCTGCCGCCCACGAGTATGGATTGAGCGTAGGAATTGTGTGGTGGATTTTTGGTATCGTCCTGACTTCGGGATATTTTATTTACCTCTATCGAACTTTCAGAGGAAAAGTAAACGCTACACCAGAGGAGGTTGGATATTAATATGAACTTCAAAAACATTCCATTCATCATTACGGATTGGAGTAATGTATCACCCGAAGAACATAAAGGTTTTAGTGGTACTTCTTATTGGAAAATATTTGAGAAAGACGATATTCGTGTACGAATGGTGGAGTATTCACCGAACTTCCAGTCCGATCACTTATGCGAACGCGGTCATATTGTTCTGGTGCTTGAAGGGAAAGTCACGATCGAATTCAAAAACGGAGAAAAATATTTTGTAAAGAATGGACGAAGTCTCTGCATCCCCGATGATAACCAAAATCCACACAGTATATCATCCAAATCCGGTGCGAAAGTTTTTATCGTTGATTGATGTCCATTTTCCGAAGATTTACTATCGACATAACCAAATGAATTGACATTTTCCAAAAGAGTTATTAAGTTACGATAGGTCTATCAGATTTCAAGGCGCTCTAAACGACGAAGTTTGATTTTTTAATCATACATTTTTCTGAAAGGGCAAAAAGTATGAGCAAAATGAAAATCACTTTGATTGTAAAAAGCAAACCGCTTTCTACCTTTCTTTTTACTCTATTCATTCTAAGCGCAGTTGCCCTAAGCTGTAAAAGTGACAAAGATAAAGAAGTTAAGTCGGCTATTACCATCGAGAATCTTCAGACTGCTTATTCAAAGGAGATGAATCGGTGTAAGATGTACAAAGCATTTATTACTCAAGCAGAGAAAGAACGGAGGAAAGAAATAGCACACCTTTATCGTACACTTGCCCGCTCGGAAGAGATCCATGCTTTAAATCATCTTAAGATGATTCAAACTTTTGGCGTGGAGTCTAAGCCGCCTCAGGAAGAAACAATACCTATCGGAACAACGATGCAGACATTGAAGATGGCACTCAGTATGGAAGAGATGGAATATGCCACGATGTATCCAAACATGATCCGTTGTGCTGAAATGGAGAAACACGAAGATTGTGTCAAACATTTACGTTTTATTCAGGATGTAGATGCTAAGCATGGTGAGTTACTCCGCTACGCTATTTACAAAGGCAAAGAGTTTCAAGATTTGCCATATACAGTATGTAAATGTTGTGGTTACATACTGACAACGGAAGAGACCGAAGATTGCCCCTGCTGCAAAGCGAAGAAGGATATGTTTGAAAAAGTGTAGGGAACAGTTGTTTGATTCAAATCTCAAAAGCGAAATCAAATATACTATTCAACTCCTTCGGTTCCAAGACCAGTATGAATAAAATAGTAAACATCGATAGAATCATGAATAAACCGTGGCAATTCTTGACATTGAATTACTAATATCATATATTGTTAGTAGCAATTATTGATATTACAGAGATTCTACGAAATTGAAAGATATCGAAAAAGATAAGCAAGCCGAAAAAATGGCAGATCTCACGTTCGCTTTACTCGAGCATTGTCAGTTAAAACAAGAACAAATGGCCAATAACCTGGATTTAACAGTTGCCGAATTCAAATTGATAAGAAGTTTTAAGGACGACCACAATCTATCTGTCGGTGAGCTTGCAAAAAGGATGGAGCTATCGAGCAGCCGTCTTACAAGAATTCTTGATGGTCTCGTTGAAAAAAAATTTGTTGTGCGAGAGCTCGCCGTCAGTGATCGCAGGATGATGGAAGTAAAGCTTACAGCCTCCGGGAAAAAAATTCAGGAAGCGATTAATGAAATTTATATAAAAACTCACAGAGATATTTTAGAACTCCTTCCACCAGGTGCTGATGAATCAGTTATATTTGCAATGGAAAAACTTCGAGATGCAATGAAGAAGTGGACAATGAGTTAGAATATTTTTTTATCCTGATATGTGCTAATAGCAAATGTATATAGGATTAATAATTGACATAGTTAAAGTAATCATTTATAAATAAACATAGGAGCAACATATATGAAATATTTCAGACTGTTTTTGATAATATCGCTATGCTTCGTCTTGGATGGTGTAGCTTTTTCGCAAGCATATTTCAACACAAGCTTGCACAAAACTCGCGCGGGAAAGACGTATTGGTATGGAAAAGCAAACGGAGGTTTTGAAACACTCACAAACGTCTCCATCGACAGTGCAGGTATGGGCTGCACAAAGTGCCACGGACCGCTAGACGCTGATGGCGTTGCTTACCCAGCCGAATATACTCCTGGATGCGTTGATTGTCATCCGACAAATTCCGCATTCAGTCCCGATTCAATCAAAGTCGACCAATGTCTCAGCTGCCATAGTCGTCAGAAGACCGAATCAGTTACGCTTGGGTACACCGATGTACATCGCACGAGTGGTTTTAAATGCTGGGATTGCCACACTGCAGATGAAATGCATGGTTCTAGTATTACTTACAATTCTATGCTTGAACCTGGAGCAATGACAACCGATTGCGCAGATTGCCACAACTCACCAGCGACACTCCCAGATCATTCTTCTATCGATCCTCATGGAGGTAAATTACACTGCACAGCTTGTCATGCTAAAACGGTAACATCGTGTTACAGTTGTCATCTCGAAAGCCAGCTCGTTGGTAAGAAACGTGCAAAGCAAACTCTTCATAACTTTGTAATGCTCGTCAACCGGACAAAGGATAACAAGGTTTATCCTGCAACATTTCAATCTCTCACTTATCAGGGTAATGCTTTCGTGGCATTTGGACCTTTTACTTCACA
>JACQYX010000173.1 GCA_016207985.1 Ignavibacteriales bacterium
CAGCATTGTCGATATATTCCAATGGATACGATGCACGTGTGTTCTCAGTAATCGTTGGATCATCGAGGTCGATCATGCGTGTAACCGGATCGAAGACAACATTTTCAAGGATTGTTCCGAACTTTCTGGTACAAGCATAAATCTGCGGCTCGGCAGTTGGTGAAAGCTGAATCACTTTAGCATAGCACCCACCCTCGAAGTTGAATATACCATCATCGCTCCAGCCGTGTTCATCGTCGCCGATGAGACCACGATTTGGATCAGCAGATAGCGTTGTCTTTCCCGTGCCGGATAACCCAAAGAATAACGCAGTATCTTTGTCTTTTCCGATGTTCGCCGAGCAGTGCATAGGCATTACGCCTTCGAGCGGGAGGAGGAAGTTCATAACCGTAAATATCGCTTTCTTTATCTCACCGCCGTAAGCAGTATTGCCGATTATTCCGATCTTCTGCTCAAAGTTCAGGAGGATGAACGTTTCAGTTGCAGTTCCATCTATTTGCGGAAGTCCTTTAAATGATGGTATCGCCATGATTGTAAAATCGGGAACATGTCGCTTATACTCTTCAGTCGTCTTTGGAAGAATAAACATATTTCGAGCAAAAGCACTGTGCCATGCCTTCTCGGTGATAATGCGGATCGGCAACCGGTACTCTTCGTCTGCACCTGCAAAGCAATCCTGTACGAACAAGTCGCGCCCCTGCAAGAAACCTTGCAGCCGACTGAACACCTCGTTGAACTTATCTTGATTGAAAGGTCGGTTATATTCGCCCCACCAAACTTTATCCTGTGTGGATGGCTCCTTCACAACAAACTTATCATTAGCAGAGCGTCCAGTGTGTTTGCCCGTGTTCACGACGATAGGACCTTGTCTTGAAATGCACGCTTCACCACGGAAAGTGATTTCTTCATACAAAGCTTCCGTTGGTAAATTCCAATAAACCGTGTTGAGATTCGTTAAGCTGTGATTCTCAAGTCCGTAATCGCTTTTGAGTACTTTAGCTTGATCCTGAGCCGGTGTTTTTATATTCAATAGATTGTTCATAACCAATCCCTCACTAATTTGCGTTCGCCAATAAAAATTTCATTTGGTGAATTGGGATCGAGTGCCCATTTCATTCGTTCCACCCCCTGTTTGATTTCTTTGATTGTTCCGCAGTAACTAAGACGCAAGTGACCTTCCATTCCGAATTCTTTTCCGGGAACAGTTACAACGAGCGCTTTCTTCAGAAGGAATTGAGATAACTCAAGCGAGTTCTTATTATATGCTCGGAAATCCGGCAGGCAATAAAACGTACCATCCGGTTTAGTTGTTTTAATGCCGGAAAACGATTGAAGCTCTTGCATCATCACATTGCGATTGTTTTCGATCATCAATCTCAGTCCTTCGACGATGCTCTGCAAGCCCATCAGTGCACCCTCTGCCGCTGCTTGAAGTATCACAGATGTTGTCGTGGTTATTTGTCCTTGAACATTAGTCATAATCTCTACCAATTGTTTCGGAGCAATTGCCCAGCCGATTCGGAAGCCAGTCATGCCATAGAGTTTTGAGATTCCGTTTACGACAATAATCTTTGAGTTTTCCAAGTCTTTCTTTGTGTGCTTGTAAGCTGATGAAATTTTTCTTCCATCAAAAATTAGTTTATGATAGATATCATCCATGATGCAGTAAATACCTTTACGTTCACAGAACTCGATGATCTCTGCAATAAATTCTTCCTTGTACATTATCCCCGAAGGATTGTTCGGACTGTTGATGATGATCGCCTTCGTGTACGAGCTGACTTTTTGTTCTATGTCTTTCATCCGAGGATGGAATGATCCATCTTCCGGAGTCACGACAACAGGTACACCGTAACACATCCTGACCATTTCGGGATAACTGACCCAGTACGGTGCAAGTATTATGACTTCTTCCTGTGGATTCAGTAAAGTGAAGAGAAGATTATAAACCGATTGTTTCGCACCGGCTGAGACGATGATATTTTCCGGCGCCACCATTTTATCATAGTTCTCTTCAGTATACCTGATGATTGCTTTCTTAAGCGATGGAGTGCCATCGGTTGGTGTGTACTTCACATCGCCGGTATTTAATTTTGCGGCGGAACTTAAAATCGCATTGATCGGAGCTTTATTCTTCGGTTCACCAGCTCCTAAGTGAATGACCGCTTCGCCTTTTTCCTTAAGCAAACGAGCTTCCTCGTTAAGCTTCAGGGTTGGCGATTCAGCTATTGAGCGGGCAAGCTGACTCACATTCATTTATTAAAGGACCTCACTTTCATAAAATTATTGTTGGATTAAAGAACGGGATGATCTTTTGATTGTAATGATCGGTAATTGCAACAGAGTCCAAACACCTTATATTTTACTAAAAAATCTGAAAGAAAACAAAGCAAGATAACTTTCTTTCCCTTGATGATTACACTTAGGAAAATGCCGCCTGAACAACACTTCTTGTTTACAAGATGTTTTGTAAAATATCGAGATGGTGTAAATTATTGATTATCGGTGGGTTCTATCTCTATCGATGTGTTATCTTCTGTTGATGTTTGCTCAACCTCTTGCGGTTTGTCTTTAGGTAAGTTGATTTTCCTTTGTCGAACTACTTCATACATCATCAGAGCACCGGCAACCGAAGCATTGAGTGATTGTACTTTCCCGTAGAGTGGTATTTTTACGACGAAATCGCATTTCTCCTTAACAAGCTGTCTAACACCTTTACCTTCGTTGCCTATGACTAAAGCAATCGGTCCGTTGTAATCGATTTCCGAATAAAATTTTTCAGCATTGGAATCGGTCCCTACAATCCAAATACCTTTTTGTTTCATCTCATCCATCGTGGTTACGATGTTAGTTACCTTAGCTGCAAGCAGATGCTCGCTTGCACCGGCTGATGTCTTAGCGACCGTTTGATTGATTGTCGCAGCATGATGTTTCGGTATGATTGCACCATGCACGCCTGCACACTCAGCGGTGCGTATCAACGCTCCCAAGTTATGCGGATCTTCGATCTCGTCAAGAATTAACACGAACGGTTTTTCATTTTTCTGTTCCGCTTTTTTAAGGATGTCTTCCACCTCGACATATTTTTTCGTACCAACGATAGCAACAACACCCTGTGTTGTTGTATCACTGACAAGATCCCGGAATTTCATCTTTCCGACTTCGACAAATTGCACACGATTTCTCTTGGCAAGTTGTTTTATCTTTTCGATGGCAGACCCTTTCACACCGGCAAGTATAACAACTTTTTCAATTAACCTGCCGCTTCGCAGCGCCTCCATGACGGGATTTCTTCCTGCGATGATATCGACTGTCGGTTTCCGATCGTGTACAACTCGGAGAGGAGATGGCCGATCTTTTATATCATGATTGAAATGGTTTTTGTGATTATATGGGTGGTTCGTGTTGTTATTATTGAAGTTCATAGTTAACTCGATAAATAATTAATGTGATATTTTCTCTTTGATTTGTTGGATCCTGGGTAAAAATTTTATACCTGAAAAACCGATAATTATCAGGATTATTGAAATTAGTTGTGCTTCACTGAGTCCGAGAAGAAATCGGGGATTCAGTCGGATGAATTCGATAAAAAATCTTGTTGTGCCATAAAAAATGAGATAGAGCATAAACATTTTACCATCGATGAAATTGTTCTTCCGAAGTTTCCATAATAGTAAGAACAAAATTCCTGACAAAATAAATTCATAAATTGGTGTCGGATGCACAGTGATCGTGTCGGGAACGATCCCGTTAACACCGTACTTTTGAACTATTTCAGGGAAATCCCTGAAAGCGAGCGATGGAGGGTAAGTTCCGTTAGAATAAACCGC
>JACQYX010000144.1:0-4715 GCA_016207985.1 Ignavibacteriales bacterium
CATTTAAAAAAGATGGTGTCGATACAATATCGGTCTTCTTGACTCCAATACCCAGACGAAACACTTCAAATGCAAATGAGGGCATTAAATGATCATCAGATTGAATAAATAGGGGTACTCTCGATTCGTCGATAAGATGTGTATGCCCAATACTCTGTGCGCTCGTCAATAATTCAGAATACGGAAGACTAATCTTACTCCCTTTTTGCCAACTTGTCCCTGATATTTTTTGGTATGTGAATAGTTCGGGTATCGTTTGTGTGGTGGTGTCATGCATAACATCCCCAACGGAACGAAAGTATCCACTCAATACGACATTCCCGGCATTCTTAACCACTGAAGAAAGTAAAATATCGTACTCTGGGTGTTTCCGATTAGCATCGTAGAAAGCAATATCGATCCCGATTGCCCTGACTCCGAGTTCCTTCAGAACGTCTATCACAAGAGCATAATAAGTCCGCTTTAGTGGTAATCCACCCAATGCTTCAATTTCGCTATTACTCAAATAGAGAATCACGATCGAAGAATCTATTTTTGATTCTCCTTTTAGTTGATACTCATCATTTAGAAAAGCTTGATCAACAAAATTGAATACAGCCGGAAATAAATTCATTATCAGTAAAACAGTTATGATCGCACTTATACCGATTATATAGAGTTTATAGTTTGACGAAATCATTTAACTAAGTTTATCGTTGTGATAGACCGCGTTGTCTGAGCCACTTTTCGGGATCTTGTTTTTCCCGATCTTTATAAATTTCAAAATGCAATACCGAGCCGTTAATTGACTCACCGCTTTTGCCCAATTGATCGCCTTCATTCACTTTTTCTCCCTCATTAACGGAAATCTCGGACATGTGTGCGTAGACGGTTCGATATCCATCCGTGTGATGAATAATTATTAGATTACCATACGACGGCAGCCAATGAATTTTTGAAACCTCGCCTGCCGCAACAGCATGTACGTTGGTTCCGGTTGGAACAGAAATATCGATTCCGGTATTTTGAGTGACCGTCCGAAGCGTCGGATGCTGCTGGGTTCCAAAACGCGATGTTACTTTTCCGTTAGCCACCGGCCAGGGCAGCCGCCCTCGTCTTGCAACAAATCCGGTTCCTGCTGGAACTTCTGATGAAATTCTCGCATCCTTTTTATCCTTGCTGGCACGATCCTCCTCGATCAGTTTCGTAATGATTTGTTCAAGTTCTTTTACATCTTGCTTTCGCCGATCAAGTTCACGTTTGTAATTCTTTGTATTTTTTCTAATCTCTGTAAGAATTGCCTTGCGCTTTTTCGTTCTGCTATTAAGTCGTGTCTCTTCTTTACGCTTCTCTGCAATTAAAGTTTTTTGCTCATTCAATTGATTCATTAAGATTTTATTTTCTTCTTCGATGGAATTTCGCTTCGTATCAATTTTATCTAAATCTATTTTACGCTGATTAGAGAAGCGCTTAAGGTATTCCGATCGAATAAGTAACTGATTGAACGATTTCGAGGACAATAATAGTTCCAAGTCGTATGTCCTTCCATATTTATAAACTGTTGAAACGTAGGCAGCATAATGTTGTTTGAGAAGAGACAATTGTCCGCTTAATTCCCGAATGGTACGCTTCGTTTCTTCGATGTCTTTTTGCAATGTTAGCTCTCGATCGTGCAGCTTGGCAATTAATTTTCGAAGTAATACGCCTTGCCGATCGTAGGAAGATAACATATCGAGTGTAACTCGCTCTTTTTTCTCACTCTCTTTTATGCGGCTCTCATATTTTTCTATCTCTCCTCTGAGTTTATCCAGTTGTGTCCGTTTCTTTTTAATATCATCACCGTGTAGAAAGTTAAACGCCGGACGAGCCGCAGCAAAGGAGAAGAGTACTATTGCGAATATCGTTAGTAAATTCATCGCGAATGAAACAGCTTTGTTGACTTTGGCAGAGTGATAGAGCAATTCACCGGTGTGTTAACCTCCAAATCATCGATGGCGATGGTTAAACTCCACTGCTTATGTGGAACGACCACGCGTACGAACATCGGCATATCAATTTCTTCGTCATCTTCATATTGCGAAGTATTGGCTGTTAAAATTATCCCGTTTTTTGAATCCACGAGTTTGAACGTGTTTAATATAAAAGTGTTGCGGTCGATTCTATATTCCTTATATCCTTCTCTTAATTGATATAATAATACATAATTCTCATCATCAACAAAAAAAGTACTTATAGAATCGGAGTCGGTCAACGATAAGGGGGCTCCTATCAAAGCGTTTAGAATATCATCGAACTTTATCTCAAGCGGTAAGAGCGGATTAGTTACACTCCCATCGATCTGAATAATCCTTGCCGAATTTTCTGCTGGATTATAAAAAACAAAATCTTCATGTGTTAGCGATAGCGACCCAACCCGGATTCCGAACGGCCCACAGATGTCGATCTTTAGTGAGTCGGGCATTTGTAATGCCAAAGCGAATGAACCCGTGTTCGATTCATCAGGAGTTTCTAATGTTATAGTTCCTTCACTGCTTACTGATTTAATTTTCTCTCTACGTTCATCAACATGCTTCAACACTTGAGCAGCAGAATTCAAAGGAACCTTCAAATGTCTTGTGGTAGTTGCACAACCTAATACTCCAAGTGTAAGTCCAAAAAGTATGATATAGCACTGCGATCTCACAGACTTCCCCGCATAACCTTTTCTTGAACAGCTTTGTTATTCGGATCAAGCTCTAACGCTTTTTTCCAATATTCCATCGCTCTCTCCAGGTCCTTTAATCGAAAGTATATATCTCCCATGTGATCATGGATGACCGTGCTCTTTGATCCATGTTCTATCGCTTTTTGGATCCACCGCGCTGCTTCTTCATAATCTCCAAGCCGGTAGTAAATCCATCCATAAGTATCCAGATAAGATTGATTCTCCGGTTGTTGGGTTATTGCTTCCTTCGACATTTTAAGTGCACGCTCGAGCTGGAGACCACGTTCGGCAAGGCTATAACCGTAATTATTAAGAAGCAGATGATTGGTTGGCTCTAAGCGAAGTGCTCGCTCATATATGCTATCGGAATCTTCATATCTCTTCATTTCGTCGTAAACGAGACCGAGTGCACTCAGTGCATCGACACTTTTTTCGTTTAACTGAATTGCTTTCTCAAGTATCGAGGCAGCTTCTATGGGTTGATGCAACCGCTGGTATGAAATTCCGAGCAGGAAATAAATTCGGAACTCTTCCGCGACAAACTTTTTTGCTTCCAACAATAACTGCACCGCATCGTTGAATCGACCACGATCGTAATGGATAGACGCCACTCCAACCCACCCGTCCGGATTCCACTTTGCAATCTCTATAACCTTTTCATAATTATGCAAAGCGGTGGAATCGTTGTGAATAATATTATTGATAGCGCCAAGAAACCAGTACGCTCTCCAATCGTTTGGATAGCTCGACCTTGCATTCTCGAATAATTTGATTGCATATGGTGCAACCGCAGAATCTTTTTCGATAAAAGATACAAAAATCTGACCGAATCGGATTTGCTCATCGATGGTTAGTGTATCTTTCTGCATAACGGCTTCGAATTGCTCTGCGGCGCGTTTGTAATCTTGTTTGAGAAGATAAACATGTGCGGTAGCTGCCCGAAGCTCGAGATTCTCAGGGTGTAGCTCAGCAAGTTCATTATAAATTTTTAGAGCACGATCAACACTATCCTGGCGGAGATAAGTATCGCCAAGCGCTTTCATTATTTCAAAATTTCCTGGATCAATTTCAAGCATTCCCCGGAGTGCTTCTGCCGATTGTTCAAATTTTCCCAAAGCTCCGTAAATCTGCGCCATCTGAAGATAAACATCTCCGATGGGACCAAATTGTGAAACTCTTGTCTGATATGTTTCTAATGCTTTCTGGGGGTTGCGCATCTGCTGGAGTTTCGCGAGCGTTAACCAAGCTTCTTGGTATCGCGGCTCAAGGATGATGATCGCTTCATATTCTTTCATCGCATCATCCAATGCAAAAGCATTAAGATAAATTTCTGCAAGTGTCTGGCGGTATAGACGACTGTCTGGAGCCATTTTCGTTGCCTCTCGACCCATCTGCATTGCAAGATCATGCTTTCCGAGAATAGAATAATCTTTTGCTATAGCAATATAGATAGCTGGATCTGCATAATCTTTAAGAGCGTCTTGATATTCCAGTATCGCCTTTGCGTAGTCACCCTTTTGATCGAGAATGCTACCCTGGATAAAATGTTCGAGTGCGGATTCCCGATTCTGATTCGATCGAACGTCGCGTACTTCTTTTGAGGTGGAACATCCAGCGATTAGAATTACAATTGTACAACAATAAAAAAATATAGTTAAGCGTCGCATATTCTTGATATTTATCTCTTTCATATACGAAAAATATAGCAATTTCGAGGGGGAATCACAAGCATCTTGACTTTGTACAACAATTTATCTAAATTAGCCCGCATCCTGTTCTCTTCCATTTTAATCTTTACGATAGGAAATACAATGCGAATTTCAAACATTATATCATTCTCGTTTGTTACTATATTGTTCGCTTCCCATATATTTTTGTTTGGATGCGGCGGCTCGACCGCCGTAGAAAAAGAAGGTGAGCTTCCTCCGCCTCCACCGAGTGCAACCGAAGTATTACAAAAGGAAATGAGCGACTTGAAATCGGCAAATGAGGAGTTAAAAAAACAAATCATGCAATGCGAGCAAGATAAACG
>JACQYX010000144.1:4740-5923 GCA_016207985.1 Ignavibacteriales bacterium
CGTGCCGCAGAATTAGAAACTCAGCTTTCAGAATTAAAAGAAAAACAGATGCCTGCCCCGCCTCCAACGAAGCCGATCATCGCCGATTACCGAGCTGCCTACGACGAGGCTCTTAAACTTTTCCGCTCTCGTAACTACAAAGATGCTTCGGCGATATTCCTGTCGCTGCTCGAACAAGAAATTCCTGTTGTAAGGCAAGACAATTGCTATTACTGGTTGGGCGAGTGTGCATTTGGTGAGAAAAAGTTCAACGATGCGATAAATTATTTCCAAAAAGTTTTTACGTTCAAGATCTCGGAGAAAAAAGACGAGTCGCAGATCATGATTGCAAACAGTTATCTTGCAATGGGAGATAAAGTAAAAGCGATAGCAGAGTATGAAAAACTCTTAAAGAAATTCCCCGCCAGTCCATTTGTGAAAAGAGTAAAAGAGAAACTTGTAAAACTTCGATAACAAAACTGACAAGGAAGGATTTTATGGGTGAAGCAATGTATAAAGTAGAGCTAATTTAATTTAAAAATTACTGGGGAAAAGAATTCCTTCAATTGGGAAATCAGTTGTGCGTTTAAAATTAACAGTCAGACCAAAGCTTCGGAATTCACTAATTCCGCTGAGCTATAATTATTTTCTTTCTTCGGCAGTGTACCGCTGGATTGAACAATCCTCTCCCACCTATTCTAAGTTCTTACACGAACAAGGATTTGCCGTTGAAGGAACGACAAAACGATTCAAACATTTTTGTTTCTCCAATCTCATCATACCGCAACGCAAGATCACCGATTCACAGTTACAGATATTATCTTCCCAAATCGAATGGTACATCGGAATGCCCGTTGAAGAAACTTTGAAACATCTCGTCGTGGGAATTTTTGAGAAGCAGGAATTTTTCATCGAGAAAGAAGAGAATATTTTTACAGTTGAGCAGGTTGAAGCACTGCCGGAGCCGGAATTCGGTCGGACAATGAAGTTCCGTCTTATCTCGCCAATGACTATTTCGGTGCCGGAGGAAAGGAACGGAAAAATTCTTCCTCATTATCTCCGACCGGACGATTCCAGAATAAGCGAGATGCTCAGGAAGAATATTCTTAATAAGTTCATTTCACTTAATAATCCGAGCAAAAGGTTTCCTTCGTCTATGCTACAACTAGAACAGAAGGAAACCTTTAACTTCGACCATGAGTTT
>JACQYX010000144.1:5946-6910 GCA_016207985.1 Ignavibacteriales bacterium
AATTAGCAAGCTCATCACAATAAAAGAGGGACATAAGGAAGAAACAAGGGTACGCGGATTCATGTGCCCGATTACAATAGAAGGAAATCCTGAACTGATTAAGTTAGCTTACGAATGTGGATTGGGTGAGAAAGGAAGCTTGGGGTTTGGAATGATTGAAATTCTTGAACGCTGAAATAGACCGCTGTTGATAAATAAAAGGAGATAATAATGAAGGATAGTAATTTTCAAACGACTGTTCATAAACCTTGGTTGCCCGAGGAAGACGTTTATGTGAGAAAATATTATCGCACAAAGAAAGTTGAGGATATTGCCCAAACAATAGGACGAACACGCAAAGCTGTTGTGAGCCGGGCTAAATCCCTGGGAGTACGAAAACGTACCGTTCCAAAATGGTCAATAGAGAATATTGAATATATCAAACAAAATTATCCTTCCATGAATTGTAAGCAGATCGCAAAATATTTAAATTTGCCAAGAGGGTCGGTTGAGCACAAAATCAAGCAATTACATATCATTAAGATTCCAAAGCATAAATGGACGACATCTGACCTGAAGTTCCTCATTCTCTATTATGGAAAAATATCAAATGCAGAGTTAGCCAAGATGATGGGTGTTTCCGAAAATGGTTTAAGGCGAATGGCTCATTACCGTGGACTTACCAAACCTATAAAAAGATATACAAAGTTGGAACACGATTACATACAAAAGCATTACACAAAAATACACACATCAGAATTAGCAAAAAGACTCGGACGTACTGAAAGCAGTTTGATGGAGTATGTATCGACGCAGGGCTGGACGGGAAGCCATGAAAAGAAAAAAACAGGATACACAAATAGACGGCGATATAACAAATAGCAGAATAGCAGATGGCAGATACAAAATAGCAAGATTGGCGGCACTGTAAGACGGAATGGCATTCCGTCCTACGAGAAGAATTCGTTGCGATGATGGTGATTAT
>JACQYX010000145.1 GCA_016207985.1 Ignavibacteriales bacterium
AGAGGATTGGCGTTCGAAATATCTTCCCTGCAATCCATATCGCAACAACGGAAGATATTATTAAGATTATAATAGTGGCGATAATTTCAAAGATCGACGGTAGTTGTATCGGAATTCGTACTGCCATCATCGATGCTGTTAAAAATGGAATGTATGTCAGTACCTGCACGAGTGTAGCGTTTGGATTTTGAATGACCATCATAGCAAGAATGAGAGGTATAATAAGAATCATCACTAAATACCCTGAGACTTGTTGAGCTTCTTGTTCGGTAGTGAGCGGAGCGCCGGCGGCAACGAATATTGCTGCATAAAAAAGATAACCCAAAATAAAGTAGATCAATAAAACCAACGCATTGATCGGAGGAATCATCGTCATACCAAATTTTAAACTTATAACGATACCAATCAATGCCCAGAATCCAATTTGTGATAATCCTAAAGCACTTAAACCGATAATTTTACCAGCCATCAAATCGTTAGCCGAGCTTGACGACATCAGAACCTCTACCACACGATTCGATTTTTCTTCCATCATGCTGCGAATGAGGAGTTGCCCAGAAGTTACGATCAAGAAAAACATCATCATCATGAAGATGTAGGATGTGAAAAACAATTCTTTGAAACCTGCTTCTTCCTCTTTCCCTTCTTTTATTATCTTGATTGTCTTCATGTCTATTGGTGCGGTCAATTCTTTTACCAACACCGGATCAAGTCCTTTTTTCTGGAGTTTCATTTCCACGATTAAATCACGCAGAACTCGCTCAATCCGTGAGGTTAGTTTTATGTTCCCTGCTTTCTTCGCTCGATACTCAACAGCGGTATCCGTCATAATCGATGGACCGATGATGAGATACCCCTCGATTGTTTCGTTTATTACCATGCTGTCGGCTTGTCTTTTAACATCATGTGCATTCTCCTGCCAATTACCTTCAATTAATCTAAGAACATAATTCGGTTGGCCATTCGGAAGTTTGTATTTTTCTTCCAAGGCAGTATTATATGGCTGATAAACAATTCCAGATTGATCTATTATTCCGATCACGATACTCTCCGTATCAGGTCTACTCATGAGCAGTGATGGGATAAGACCCGCAGCCACCATGATTGCCGGTGTCAACAGGAGAGAGATAATGAATGCTTTCGATTTGATTTTCTCGATATACTCCCAGCGTGCAACCTGATAGAATTTACCTCGCATCTGCACGCTCCTCCTTCTCTCTATTTTTCATTTCGATTAGTGCTTTCTTTCTTACATACAGGAATTTTATGAATGAGGCAATGGTCCCAAGAAAAAAGATACCTGCAGTGGTTAATGAAAGACTCTTAACAAAAAATGAGGCGATAAATGCCGCCAACGAAACCGAGCCAAAAATGATTACCGAGATGAGTTCACGTTTCACTCTTTTATTCTGAAAAATACTTGGCTGTTGTGGTTTTGTCGGAACAGAAAGTACGATCGGTTCTTCGTTTTTATCCGGTAATCCCACAACTTCTATAAAGATTGAATTCAAAGATGGCTCGACGTATTCAAATTTCCTCACATCAAGTTTATCAGAAACTACGGAGAGAATTTCTTTTGTTGAGATACTGTTCTTAAGAACCAGCTCTGCGTAATTTTGATAAACAGTTGCCTGCTGAATGAAAGGCAAATCCTTGAGAAATGAGCCATCACCATCATACTCGATATGAATGGAATTTTTTCCATATCGACTTTTAACTTCTGATAATTCACCGTCAAGAACAACGCTTCCTTTATTTATAAGGCAAATTTTATCGCACAATTTTTCTGCTTGTTCCATTTGATGAGTCGAGAAAATAACAGCTCTCCCTTGCTGCTTTAACTCCAGTAAAATATCTTTCAGAAGAATTTGATTAACCGGGTCGAGTCCCGAAAACGGCTCATCGAGTATAACAAGCTCCGGATCGTGTAAGATAGAAATAATGAACTGAACTTTTTGCTGATTTCCTTTTGAAAGCTCCTCGATTTTACTTTGATATTTATTTAAAAGATCGAATCGCTCGAGCCATTTGTAAGCACGTCGCTTGCCTTCAGCAGCATCGATTCCCTTCAAGCTTGCAAAGTAAAGGATCGTATTCAATAATTTATTTTTACGATAAAGCCCTCTTTCTTCTGGAAGATAACCGAGGAGATTACGGATAGATTCATCGAAAGGATTTCCATCGAATGTGATTGTCCCTGAATCAGGTTGAAGGATATTTAAAATCATCCTGATAGTAGTAGTTTTACCTGCTCCATTAGGTCCGAGCAATCCAAGAATTTCTCCTCGCTGAGCTTCAAGTGAAACGTTATCTACAGCGATAACGTTTGTAAATTCTTTTCTGAGATTTATCGCTTTTAGCATAAAGCTAATCTATGGAGTTAACCTATAAATCATTCTTGGAAATGGAATCGTTTCCCTCACATGCTCGATACCACATATCCAACCAACTGTTCGCTCAACACCGAGTCCAAAACCCGAGTGAGGCACAGAGCCATATCGCCGCAAATCAAGATACTATTCAAATGCTGACTGTGGTAAATTATGTTCCTTGATCCTACTGAGCAGTACATCGTAATCATCTTCACGCTGGCTGCCACCGATTATTTCGCCGTAACCTTCTGGGGCAAGCACGTCCATAGCTAATGCAAGCTCTGCATTTTGTGGATCACGCTTCATGTAAAATGCTTTTACTTTCGTGGGGTAGCGGTGAACGATGACGGGTCGGTCAAATTGCTCAGAGATGACAGTCTCATCCGTTCCGCCGAAATCATTTCCCCACTCGAAATTGATTCCCTTCTTATGAAGAATCTCAACAGCTTCAGAGTAAGAAATCTTGGGAAGTGGTTTCTTCACGTTCTCTAAAAATTTTACATTGCGCTCAAGTACTTTTAATTCAGCAGCACGATGCTTAAGGACAGATGTTACAATATGCTCGAGGAATTCCTCTGCTAACGCCATGTTGTCGTTCAGATCGGCAAAGGCAACTTCGGGTTCTACCATCCAGAACTCTGTTAGATGTCTTCTCGTTTTGGATTTCTCAGCTCTGAAAGTGGGACCGAACACGTACACTTTCCCATGAGCCATTGCACCGGCTTCAGCATACAACTGTCCCGACTGTGTGAGATATGCTTTACCTAAATCAAAATAATCCGTCTCGAACAATGTACTGGTTCCTTCACAAGCCGCCGGGGTGAAGATTGGTGCATCCATCAAAACGAAACCGCGATTATCAAAAAACTCCCTGATCGCTTTAATGATCTGATGACGAACGCGAAGAATCGCATGTTGACGAGACGAGCGGAGCCAAAGATGTCGGATGTCCATCAAGAAATCCACACCATGTTCTTTTGGTGTGATTGGGTAATCCTTAGCGATCTGAATAATCTCGATATTGGAGATTTCCATTTCATATCCACCAGGGGCGCGATCATCTTTCTTGATTTTACCGGTGACGCTTAACGACGACTCCTGCGTAAGTGTGTCAAACGAGCTGAATTTTTCTTCCGAGATCATCCCTTTAACCATAACGCACTGGAGAATTCCGGTACCATCTCGAACAACGAGGAAACGGATCTTCCCGCTGGATCGTTTATTGTAGATCCAACCGCTTATTTGTACTTCTTCACCAATATGATGCTGTAAATCTTCTATGTAAATACGTGCCATACAATTATAATAAAAATAAAAGTGTGGAAAAATATACGAAAGAAAAAGATTATCTCCAATGCGATATAATTTGAAAATCAGCGACGTAACGAGGGGAATAAGCTTATCAAGAACTCCTGCATCACATATACTTCAATTGCAAATGGGATAAATCCGAGATAACCCAATAAAGGCATTTCAAAAACTTTCGAACCGACGATGGATATCGGAACAGAATAGACCCATTTTGCAGCTGCCCAATAATTCCAAAATTCCCAGAGGATACCGCAAAGAATCCCAGAGAATACAAGAGCGATCGTTGTTGAATAATTTTTCTCCTTCCATTGTTGAAAGATCGAGTTCCCGCCAAGTAATTTATTGATTGGATCGAGTAGAAAGATAAATCCGATCCAAACAATTGCAAATAATTTTGCAGCGATAGATCGTTCAAGAAGAAGCGGTATAACCAGAAAACAAACTCCAAGCAACATAGATGAAATGAGAACCTGTTTTGAAACTGGAGATGAGTTTCGACTTGAGTACCGAAAAAATTGTTTGAAAAATTCCGCCGTTTCTAAAATAGCAGGGAATATCGTTGCAAACGACCAGATGTAACCGATATATCTCATTATCAGGTTTTCGGGTAATGCAACGTACGTCCAATTGTGCAGGCGTAGATTGTATGCTTCAAATACTAACCAGCATACGACCGACCAAGGCAACATTAAAAGTAATTCTTTACGGCGGGAGGTGATGAGCGATATACCGTAGAATCGGACTTGCAGTGCATCGATAAATAAAATATATCCTGTCCATAAGAGCGGTGTAAAGTACAATCCAACTATCTCAACTTCCAGGAATAGGAGAACCTCCGCGATGACAATGATTATAAATCCAAAGAATCCATATGGAGGGAATTTCCTCACGAATCGATGATGACTATCCGCCAGAGCCATCTTGCTATCATGCTGACAGGTCGAGCATCTTGATATCTTTTATGTACTTTATTGTTTTATAAACCTTGAGAGTTTTCAATTTCTCAAGCCGATCAATGATCCGATTAACATTTTCCTCAATGATCTTGACATAATTTTTCTGTGTTTCAGAAGGAAATTTCTGTTTAATACCGTCGGTAATCGATTTCATCTCACCCAACGGTTTCTCGAATTCTCCGATCACACCCATGAGTATCTCACGAATCGCCTGGAGACGCTGCTGACTTATTTCGAGATGCATCAACTGATTCTTCAGATGGTGTTTTTCAATTACACTTAGAACGGTTTTGGGAAGTACAGGAGATGAGATTTCCTCTTTAACGAGCTAATCATCGACTCCGAGTTTCTAACTCGCTGATGGTATCAGAGTAGTTTTCTTTCCAAGTAATATCGAATTTATCCTTCTCGTATCGCTGGAGGTAAACACGTACGAGTTTTGCAAAGTCTTTATTATCTTCGACTAACAGCACACGTATTTTTTCAGTTTCCATAATCACCCTTCGGTTTCTTTTGAAAGTGGTTTGGGTATGGTAAAGAAAAATGTCGATCCTTTACCCAGTTCGGATTCAACCCAAATTTTACCCTGATGTATTTCAATGATCTTTTTAACAATTGCCAAACCCGCACCGCTACCTTCATATTCTTCTCGACGATGCAGGCGCTGAAAAATGATAAATATCTTCTCGTGAAATTCTTTATCTATACCGATTCCGTTATCCTGAATAAAGAAAAGATAATAATTATTTTCGGTATTTTGAAATCCAACCTCCACCTTTGGTTTTGGATTAGAATTGAATTTAATCGCGTTTCCTATCAAATTCCTGAACACAATCTTCAATTGTGTCTCATTTCCGAACACTATCGGTAAATTTTCAGGAATAATAAATTCGACTCCTTTTTGTTTGATTGTGAATTCTATATCGGTCTTTACTTCATCAAGTATATTTTTCGCAGGGAACGCCTTAAACGATTCCGAGGGACGGCTTATACGTGACAGAAGAAGGAGATCATCTATCAATCCTTTCATCCGTGTTGTCGCTCCCACAATTGAATCGAGGTATTCTTTTCCCTCTGCTTGAATGATTTCTTGATAGTCTAATTGAAGAATACGACTGAATCCCTCGACACTGATTAGAGGTTCTTTTAAATCGTGAGACACAACGTACGTGAAATCGTCAAGCTCCTTATTTCTCCGTTGAATCTCAAGCGATTTCTGTAGTGTCTCTTCGTACAATTTACCTTTCTCCAAAGCAATTGCTGTAAGGTTGCCTATACTTTCGAGCAACCTAAGATGTGTTTCCGTATAAATTGTTTCAGCATCAGCTTCGATGGACATGATACCGAGGATAACTTCTTTTGAAAGCATCGGGATATAAATTATTCGCCGATCTGGAGATTGGTATGTACGTTTACTATTTACGACAAATTCCTGCGTTGTACCTTGCGTCAACAGAGTAGGTTGTGCAAGCGTTGTAATAAATACTTCTTCTCCATTCATTTTTTCGACGTGCAGAACAGGAGTTTTTATTCTCGTTTTTTCTTCATACAAATCAATTTTAAACATCTGAAAAGGAACGACTTGATTTATATACTTATAAACCACTTCGAAAATCTGATTAATATTGAGTGTCGATGTCAATTGCTGACTGATTTCATAAAGCACAGTCAGTCGTTCAACTTGAGAACGCAATTCAGCATACAGCTGAGAATTCTCGATTGCAGCACCAAGCTGATTTCCGACAAGCATTAAAATTTGTTGTTCCTGCTCTGAGAAGATATGAGCTCGGTTGTAAAAAATATCCAGTGCACCATAAACTCGATCTTTAGACAAGAGAGGTATAAATGCCATCGCTTCGAGATTTAGCCGCTTTAAGATTTCCCGGTTCTCGGGAATAATCCTCTCGTCTAAATAAGCTTTTTCTTGAATATATAATGATTGCCTTGTAGTGATCACTTCACCTGTAGCTGAGCTTGATTGTTTGAGCCGAAAGATTGTAGCGAACTCGGTACTTTCGAATCCAACTTGATATGCAAGTGTCAAATCATTACTCTGCGGCTCCAAAAGATATAGAATTACGGAGGTTGCATTGATATTCTTTTTAAGCAATGGTATCGCATCGCTGAGCATTTTCTGTATTTCAAGTGAGCTGCTGATAACGGTCGAGATTGCATGCAGCGCAAGAAGCTGCTCGTTACTCTTCTTTAACTCGGCTTCCGATTTTTTAAGTGCGGTTATGTCGGTATGAGTAAAGACAAGTCCGGTAATCTTTCTCTCAATTACCATAGGATTGATTGTTAGATTATAAAATCTATCACCCTTTTCAGAATGATGAATAAATTCTTGGGAGAAAATCCTTACCGATCCATTTAGTATCGAGTCGATTACATTCTGGAACATTATCTTTAAAGATTCGCTCGGCAATACCTCAAACAATTCTTTGTCGTGATAATCCTTCACGCCCACTATACCAAACTCTTTCATGAATTCATACCACGCTTTATTTACCTCTTGAATACGAAGCTGAGTATCAACTGTATAGACAATACTGTCGATCGAATCGAGTAGGTTATGGATGTATGCTGAGTCTTCTGATACCTGATTAAATAGCAGCACTCGATCAATAATCGCCCCAACCTGTTGAGCGATCGGTTGAAGTGTGATCGCGTGTTCTTCAGTAAATGTATATGGTTCTTTGCTACCAAGGTTTAAAGTACCGAAGATTCTTCCTTTGAGCGAGAGCGGAAATGATAGCTGTGATCGAATACCTTCTTTAAAAGCCGCCAGCGATTGGTAACGTTCATCCGATGTAAAATCAACAACAATGATCGGTTTATGCTCATTGATAGCATATTGTGAAAGTGTTTCACCTATACGAAAAACCTTGCCTTCTTCCAACGTTTTACGACCGGTTGTTGCATAAATATTCAATTCTTTGCCATCGTGACTCAATAGACCTATATTTATATCGTCACAGGGGATAAGTGTCTTAATTTCTTTAGCGACAGTGCTGAAAATCTCTCGGAAGTTCGAAGTCTGATTTGCCTTCGTGATAATCCGATTAATCATTTCGATCTGGTTGTTTCGATTTTCCAGATCTTTCATGAGCTTTTTCCGTTCAGTAATATTCCGGGCGATGTTCAACATCGCAATCGGATCTCCCATATGATTACGCAACAATGTTGTGCTCAAGCTGACCGCGATTAACTCACCTTCTTTTGTTCGGAGGGTCATATCGAAATCGTGCAGCCAATTGTGCTCTCGGAGATTGGCAATCCATAGAACAAATCTACCCATTTCCTCCTCGACCAACCACGGGTAAGGGAATTCACAACCATTCGTTTCAGAACGATTGTAACCAAGTGTGTTTAAGAAAGCACGATTCACTTGGATAACTTTTCCTTCTAAATTCGTGAGGATCAGGATGTCTCCCATTGTATCGATAACGTTGCTTAGAACGTGCTCTGACTCCCGAATTTCATCCTCATAATTTTTACGTTGACTTATATCTGTTATCGTCCCTACAACACCCTGAATTTCTCCTGTACGATCTCGCATCGGTGAAAATGTTCCACGAACATATACTTTAGGTGCGTTCAAACCTGTATTCCACAGTATATCATCTGTGTGAGCGATTTCACCACACAGAGCTTTATTCAACGAAGATTCAAGGTTTACTTCTGTATATCGAGATAAAATCTCTAAAGCATGCCTTCCACAAACCTCATTTTCAACTTTGCCACAAAGATTTTCCAACGCTTTATTCAATCTCAAGCACTTGAGAGACTTATCAAAAACTATCACTCCATATGTGATACTAGAAATTACAGTCTCTTGAAGTAAATTTTGAGTTACCAAATTATCAATAAACTGTTTCTGATCAGTAATATCGGTTATTGAACCCAGAATGTACGTAACTATTCCTTCAGCATTTTTAACTACACTTATTGTATCCCGCACCCACCGATAGACTGCTTTTCCTTTCGGGAGGATTCTATACTCGACGCTCATTTGTTTTTCAAGCTCGTTGAGTTTTGTAATTCGCTCGAAATATATTTTCTTGTCCTCCGGATGTAACAGCTTCAGCCATAAATCTTTTATGCGGTAGAACTCCTTCCGTGTATATCCGGTAAGTGCCTCAATCTGTGAGTTGATTTGAAGAAATGAACCGGTCGGTGTCGAGATGTATAATGTATCCGGACTTGATTCTATTAATTCATGTTTACGCTCTTCGGATTCTTTAACAGTCCTGTAGATATTTGTACTAACTATTGCGTTCCCAACTATGCTGCCTATAGTCGATAATAAGTCATCCGAGTACTTAGCGTGTTCAGATCCTTCTCTCGCACAAAGCAACATCATTCCCACCATTTTCTCTTTCGAAACGAACGGAACAATACACAGCGACTTTATCCCGGAACGTGTAAAAAGCGATTTGAATGGTAAATAACTTGGATACTTGTCAGTTGAAAATCTATGCGGCAGCAATGTCTTCGAAGGAAATCCGCCAATACCCTCGCCAATATCGAGGGAGGATAATTTCTGAATCATTTCACGAGAAATATTTCGTTGATATGATAACTGAAGTTTACCCGTATTTTCCTCGATAGAGTACATCGCTCCCATTTCCCACAATAAGATATCCAAAATTTTATGCAGTATTCCATGAAGAAGTTTTTGAATATCCATCGAGCTCAATAACGATGGAATGATTGTTTTAAGAAGATTTATCTCTTCCGATTTTTGAAGTAAATCGACTCTATTAGTTTCAAATTGTGTCTTATCCCAGTAATATGCAAGGAGTTCATTTCGTGTACCATCTGGGAATGGTACGAGTGTAACATCACATAATAATTTCTTTCCATCATGTCGGGTTAAGGAGAAGCTGAAAACCGTCTGTTTTCCTTTAGATGAAGAAAGCTTCTGAAGAGTATCGCGAAAAGTCTCCTTTTGGGAATCGTCAACTATTGCCGTAACCTCTTTCCCGATTATGGTATCTGCCGATTGGAATTCGAACAGATCGAGGAAAGCTTTGTTTGCTACGATACAAATACCTTCTCGAATTATCGTTACAGGCTGTTCGGATGTTTCGACAATCTGTTGATATCGATGATGAGAGGTCGATAACTTTTCGATAAGATTTTTATCTTCAGTGATATCAAAAAAAGAAAATTGGAGACAGCGCTTCCCATGGAATAGGACTCTTGTTATAGAAGTCCGACATATGACTGTAGTGCCTTCTTTTGTAACACAATCTGTCTCTGTTGATTGTGGAATTGATTCTGATTCTTGTCGTCGAATTGCTCTTTGATATTTTCTTATCGATTCAGCCGTTAGAAACTGGTTTATGTTCTTTCCTATAACATCATCAAGTTGTTGATAATGTAACAAACGAATGAACCGACCGTTTACAAATAGAATATCATTCTCAAACATCACAATAATTGCCGTAGCCGCTCCCTCGATAACCGCTTTATATTCTTCTTCTTTCCGTTGAAGCAGATGGAAGGTTTTTCGTTCCTCAGACAAGTCTCGTATTAGCCCAAAGTATAATGTTCCTGAGACGTGCGATGCACGAAGCTCAATCGGTAGAGATTTACCATTCTTCTTGAGAACTTCTAAAGCAACTACAGCTTGTTTCTTCTGTCGAAGTTCTGCCAGCCAGCGCATAGCGGCATAGCGGCCCGAAGGAGAAACGAGTGAGATTGGATTCATCGAGTCTAATTCCTCTTTTTGATATCCCA
>JACQYX010000161.1 GCA_016207985.1 Ignavibacteriales bacterium
TCACTCGTCAAGCCGGTCAGCGTGAATTTGACACCCAACCGCTTCGCATAACAAACGATGGAATATTTAAAACCATTCTCAACAACATTAAACTCTCGACCGAATATTTTGCATCGGCAGATGAAATCAGAAGCGATAAGTTTACAATCACGGTTCTTGACCGACCACTCGTACGCTCGCTTCGTGTCACCGTAACTCCGCCTTCTTATACTCGGATACCGGCAAAGGTGTTAGAAGAGAATGTCGGTGATATAAATTCATACTCCGGCTCAAAAATCGATATGCGAATTTTGTCAAGCAAAAACTTAGCTTCCGCAAAAATTCTTTTCAGCGATAGCACGGTCACTCTCTCCTCGATTTCGAAAACCGAAGCGCTTTCTTCTTTTAATATCAAAAAGAATCTTTCATACCATGTAATTTTAGAAGATGAAAACGGACTGCCCAATATCGATCCTGTCGAATACACGATCAAGATAATTCCGGACGAATTTCCAACAGTCGAGATATTATCTCCCGGAAAAAACCTGGACATTGCAGAGGAAATGAAACTTGATCTCCTTTTACGCATTAAGGACGACTTTGGATTTTCAAATCTCCGTATCGCACATCGTCTTGTCCAGTCACGGTATGAAAGACCTGCAGAAGAATTCACATTAGAGGATATTCCTCTTCCGCAAATGAATCAATCTCAAATCGACCTGTGGCATCATTGGGATTTGTCATCGTTACATCTTGTGCCCGAAGATGTCATCGCATACTACGTTGAGGTATTTGATAACGATAATGTCAGCGGTCCTAAATCTTCTCGAAGTCAGATATTTTTTATCCGGCTTCCTTCGCTCGAAGAGGTTTTTACGGACGTAGCTCAGACACATCAACAATCTATGGAATCGCTGCAGAGTGTTGCCAAAGAAGCTCAACAGCTTAAACGGGAGATCGATGACCTTAAGAATGAAATGAGAAAAAACAAAGAGAAAGCAGAATGGCAGCAGAAAAAGAAAGCAGAAGAATTACTTCAGCGGTATGACGCTCTTAAAAAGAAGCTCGGTGAGACCGTCCAAAAAATGGACGATATGGTTAACAAGATGAACGAGAATAAGCTTTTATCGAACGAAACGATGGAAAAATACGCCGAGCTGCAAAAACTGATGGAAAAATTGAATGCACCTGAGCTGAGAGAAGCATTTAAAAAATTACAAGAATCGATGAAGCAGCTTTCCCCCGACCAGATGAAGCAAGCGATGGAGCAATTGAAACTTACGGAAGAACAATTCCGACAGAGTCTCGAGCGTACTATCGAGCTATTGAAGCGCATCCATATTGAACAAAAATTGGATGAGCTTATCAAGCGAACGGAAGAACTAACCAAGCAACAAGAAGCACTGAGAGAACAAACATCGAAAACAAATCCATCCGATGAGAAAAAGAGAAATGACCTCGCAAAGCAGCAGCAAGATTTACAAAAACAACTCGATGCACTTGAAAAAGAAACCGCTTCCTTGAAAGAAAAAATGGAAGAGTTCGCCAAGGAAATGCCTATCGAAGAAATTACAGAAGCCTCTGAGCAGCTTCAGAAAAATAATACCGGCAAAAAGATGCAAAATTCAAGCAGACAGATGCAGAGTGGAAATATACAAGGTGCACAACAAAGCCAGCAAGAAACAAAGAAAGACCTGGATGAATTCAAGAAGCTGCTTGAACAAGCTCAGAAATCACTGCTCGATAAACAAATGAAACAGATCGTGAACGAGATGCGTCGTCAATTGGAAAACATTCTTGAGCTTTCAAAACGTGAAGAGTCGTTAAAAGAAAAAACAAAAAGTTTGGAGCCAAACTCGCCGCTGTTCAGAGAAAACGCTCAACAGCAGAACGAGCTAATCGGTAATTTAAACAACGTCGCGAATGCAATGAGTGAGTTGAGTAAAAAAACCTTTGCGATTAGTCCCGAGATGGGTAAAGAGATCGGCAACGCACTCCGTCAGATGGCTGAGGCAATACAACAGACAGAGAGCCGCAATCCCGGCAGTACTTCTCAAAAACAAGAGCAAGCTATGAGCTCATTAAACCGTGCAGCGATGATGATGCAGAATGCACTTGGCAGCATGATGCGTGGAGGTCAGGGCGGTATGGGCATGGCTGGATTGATGGCTCAACTCCAACAAATGGCAGGTATGCAAGGAAGCATTAATGTGGGCACTCAAGAAGCAATGAGTATGGGACCGGGACAAGGCAATCAAATATCGGCACAGCAAGCCGCGGAATACCAACGACTCGCCGGACAGCAGGGAGCCATGCAGAAAACATTAGAGCAATTGGCAAATGAAGCAAAAAATGCCGGCGAGTACAGTCGATTACTTGGTGATCTTGATCGAATCGCACAAGAGATGAAAGAGGTAGAAACCGATCTTCAGCAGGGGAATGTAAATCCGAACATACTCCAAAAACAGGAACGAATATTATCCCGACTCCTCGAATCGGCTCGCTCCATGCGTGAGCGTGATTATGAGAAACGTCGAAGAGCCGATGCCGGGAAAA
>JACQYX010000162.1 GCA_016207985.1 Ignavibacteriales bacterium
ACGGAGCGGTAGTTCGTTTTGGTAAAGAATTAAAGATTTCAACGCCTGCAAATCAGAAAATCTATCACACTCTCAAACCTTCCGCCTAACCGTTCTCGTTGGCGGCTTTCTTTTCTTCCATAATCTTTCGGTACTCACGAGTAGCACGTTTATGTTCGGTAAACGAGCTTGAAAATCTATGTCCACCTTCCCCTGTTGCCACGAAGTATAAGAATCTATGTCGCGAAGGGTAAAGCGCAGCTAATATCGACGATTTCCCTGGATTATTTATTGGTCCCGGCGGTAAACCGTAATGTTTGTACGTGTTGTATGCCGACTCGATCTCCAAATCGCTGAACCGCAGCCGCCGCGGCTCACCACCTAATGCAAATTGTACTGTCGGATCGGCTTGCAAACGCATCCGTCGTTGGAGACGATTGTAGTACACTCCTGCAATAATAGAGCGCTCGGAATCGATGGCTGTCTCAAGCTCGATGATGGATGCGATCGTTAGTATTTCATTCAACGTCATACCTCGCCGCTTCAATTGAGCTTGCATCTGTTCATCAAACTCTTTCCAAAATTCATCCACTAATGTTTTAATGATGATTTCTTCTGCCTCCTGCCAATAAAATTCATACGTCTGTGGCATCAAATAGCCAATTAAACTTTTACTTTTCACCCCAAGACTCTCGGCAAAAATAGAGTCATTCACCAGATCCATGAAACGAGATGAATCGATTCCTAACTTCTCAGATAATATCTCCGCATGAGTTGTCGCTCGTAATCCTTCCGGAATTGACACTGTAATAGCTTCGATGGTTTTCCCATGCCTGATAATATCCACTATCTCCGTGTTAGACACACCACTTCTAAACCGGTACTTTCCAATCTGCATTTTTGTGGTCGACCCTAATAATCGTCCGGTAATATCAAATAAAAATCTGCTGCGGATTATCCCCGCCCGACTCAATGAATCTGCAACTTGCTGGAAGTTATCACCTTTTGAGATAATGATGAATCTATCTCCTTCAAAATTATTCGGTGCCCAGAAGGTTCCATAAAGAAATAGTGATATCCCGACAATCGAAACGAAGATGGCTATGCGTATTGTACGTGTCATTCTACTTTTGAAGATTTATTTTTAGTTAGAATAAACGATGCTAAGATAATCAGACCACCTAAAATAGTCAACCAGAAACCAATGAAAACAGTCTTTGGTCGGAATTTAAATTCCACTCGATGACTGCCGGCAGGAACAACCACCGCACGCTGTGTAACGTTGGCTTGATATATTTTCGATTCCTTACCATCAATCTCAGCAATCCACCCGGGATAATATGAATCGGAGAAGATTAGTATCGCCTCTTTTTCCGATTGGACTTCGAAATCAACATCGTTCGGTGAATAACGAATCAGATTAACTTTGCCATTCACGGTATCGGATGAATGAAAATCCTCCGGCATCTCGAATAAAATAGCTTGATCTTGTGGATCGAATCCTTGAGAAAATAAAATATTTATTGCCTGATTGTTATTCGATACGAGTGTGATACTACTTACCAAATATGCTCTTGGCATGAAGTTGTTGTTACGATAAAAAAATGCGTCACCGAATTTCCCGATTGCATCGATACCTTCTTGTGGTGCAATTTGCCAGAGCGATGACAGGTATTTCACATTGTACATATTCATTAGTCGCCAGAAAATGGGTGTCGGTAAAAATTTATCGCCTTGAATGCCACCCGTTTTCATTATTGCACCGGGTCGGTTCTGATCGCCCCAAGTATCGACGATGTAATTAGGCGTTAGGTTGGCGTAGCCATTCGGTGTCGATAGTCCATAAAGTACATTACTGCTTGGCTGAATAAATTCTCTCTGGTCGATGAAGGGTTGTAAATCTCCTTCCCACCCTCGAGCTTTCTGAAACGTGAGCGTGTGTGCTTGATTCCCTCCGATACAAAAGATGCGATACCAACTTGTATCCTGCTTGATCATCTCCACCGACTTTGGTGGATTCAACCATTCTTCCGCTTCAACGATTGGATTTTGGCGAAGCTGAAAGAGTAATAGATCGGCGATGACCAAACACAATAAGACTATCTCTGCTGTACGTGTACTATCCTTTGGATTTTTCTTTACAAATCGATTGATAAAGTCGGTGAAACCGAGTCCCGCAAGTACGATCAAAGAGAGATCAGTTATGAGTAAAAACCGTGTTGGGAATCGGAAGAATTTCATACCCGGTACGAAGTTAAAAACAAATTCATAGATCGGTGTGTTCGGACCGAGTACAAGCATGATCGACACAAGCGTAGATGTGGTAAAAAACTTAACATACCAATTCTTCCACAGACGAAACGATGCATGAAGCGCTAGAAGCAAGACGATCAATCCAACATATCCATAATCTTCCCAGAAAATACTGTTGCCTTTATATGTATCGTTCCCGATGTCACCATTGATGTATGGATAAAGAAACATTCCAAGATTTTTGGGATCGTAAGCATAATTCGAAGCGTAGTCGAACGTGACTCCGCCAGAGCGTTGTGAAAGGGATACCAATTCATAAGTTGGTATTAGTTGGATAGCACCGAGCAGAGAACCTATGATTAACATCCCGATAAAGGACCAACTTAATTTACTCTGGAATAACTGCAACCAGACATTTTGTGCGATGTGTTTAGCAGACTTATTTGAATGAAGTAACAATTCTTTTTGCTGACGGATGTATCTGAAGATAAAATAACACAAATATGTAACGCCGGAATAATATGCGACTTGGGTATGACCTGATAGATGCTGCAATCCGAATATCAAACCAAACCAAACAAGATTCCGATTGTCATTGCGTTTGATAGCACGCTCGATGAAATATAATCCCAACGGCAGCCAGCACGCCGCATTGACGTTGCTGAGATGTTTGAGATGTGATAACAAATATCCACTCAAGGCAAATGCAATTCCGCTCGCTATCGCTGAAAATAAATTTCCTCCAATCTCTCGTACATAAAGATATGCTGAAATGCCAGCAGTGATTATTGTTAGAAGAATGACAATGTTTAATGCAACCCAGGGAGAAAGCAGTCCGAAGAGTAATAGATTAATAGGATAACAGATACCTGCTTCTGCACGGGCAAGTAACGGAAAGCCACCATAAATTTCCGAAATCCATAAAGGAAGATTGCCCGACTGAAGCGATTGACTCATGGAGTAGCGATACGGAAAACCTTCGTTCATTATATCGCTTTCTAGAAGTGATATCTTCATGAATATCGTTAAGATAATTTATGTGATGTTTAGATTTGGTATAGCATTGAGATCGAAATCGGATTTGATTCCCCTTTGTAGCTTCATCCATCCAAGCTGGGCTATCATAGCACCATTATCGGTACAGTATTGGAATTCGGGAATGAACAACCGGAAGCCATACTCATTCGAGGCAATCTGAAGTCTTCTTCGCAGCTCGCTATTTGCCGATACACCGCCAGCGATTGCAACATCCTTCACATGAAGATTTTCGACTGCAAGGAGAGTTTTCTTGATTAAAACATCAACGACTGCTGCCTGGAAACTTGCACAAAGGTCTTGTAATTGGTGAGTTGCTTGCTCGCCAGCTCGCCAAGGCGAGCCAGAGGTGGGTGAAAGTGGTGAGTGGTCACCTTGCATGAGTAAATTGTGATCTCGGAGCCAATAGAGAACCGAAGTTTTTATACCACTGAAACTGAAGTCATAGCTATCTGGTTCAAGAAACGAACGCGGAAATCTTACATATTCAGGATTTCCTTCCACCGCAAGTTTATCGATAATTGGTCCACCGGGGAAACCAAGTCCGAGCATCTTCGCAACTTTATCGTACGCTTCACCAGCGGCATCATCGAGCGTTTCACCGAGGAGCTGATGATGCAGCGGTTCTCTAACGAGAACGAGCTGAGTATGTCCGCCTGAGACGATTAAACAAAGGAATGGATAATTCGGCTTCGGTTCATTAATAAAGTTAGAGTACATGTGTGCTTCCATATGGTTGATTCCAACGAATGGTATCTTCAAGCCATACGCAAGAGCTTTGGCGAAACTCAACCCAACTAACAGCGCACCCATCAATCCGGGTCCGTATGTTACGGCAACACCTTCAAGTTGATCTTTCCTAACTTGTGCCACACTTAACGCCTGATTTACTACAGGAATGATGAGCCGCTGATGAGCACGTGAAGCTAACTCGGGTACGATCCCGCCGTACTGCTGATGTACAAGCTGAGATGAGATAATGTTCGACTTGACTTGCCCATCTACAAGCACAGCAGCCGATGTCTCATCGCACGATGTTTCTATACCTAAAACTATCATATGGTTTACAATAAGCAAAAAGTATAGATTATTTTCAAGCGGGGGAAGAAAAAAAGTCAACCATAGGACTATGGCTGGCTTTTGGATTATTAAATATGCTAATAAAAACTATTGAATCAGAAGCATTTTCTTGATGCTAAAAAACTTTCCTGCCTTCATGCGATATAAGTAAAGACCACTTGGTAAATTGCTTGCATCGAACTGAACCGACTTGTAACCCGCCTCCTGCATTTCATTTACAAGCGTCGCTACTTCTTGACCAAGAACATCGTATACCTTTAATTCAACGTGAGTAATTTCTGGGATTGTATATTTTATTACAGTTGTTGGATTGAAGGGATTTGGATAGTTTTCAAAAAGCTCGAATTCCTGTTGAGTATCAATTGCTGATGAAACAGACTTTTTTCCATATGGATTATCCATTGTGGTCGAGGATATTTTGTATGGTGTTGTAGAACCTTCTGTCCAGTTTATAAAGTATTTAGTTGTGTTAAGAATCCTCCGTTCCGAAAAAGTTGGATACATCGAAGGTTGTGAAGTTGACATTAATTTATTGGATGGTGCTGTCTCTAATTTATACCAAATATCATAATTATTAGGATCACTATTCCCTGTGTTATCCGACCACATCAAAACAGTGTAATATGAACCAAAGCAAAAAGATTTTTTCACTATCGGAATTTGTAGTGTTTGACAAAATTAGG
>JACQYX010000163.1:0-648 GCA_016207985.1 Ignavibacteriales bacterium
TTTAAGCTTGTGATTGGCGAACGAAAAGTTTTTTCCCTAATAGGTGTAATCAATATCTGCTTCTTGTCTTCATCAACATTAAATAGGATGCGTGTTGCACCCTTGATTCCAAATTTTCGTCGGATATCGGCAGGCAAAGTTATACGTCCACGAGTTGTCATTTTAATGATGTGCATAATCTATTCTCCTTTCGTATATACTATAATCATTTATCACAAATCGGGCAAATGCTATCTGGGCATTCTTGTTTTTAATCAAACAAAAAGGTATTAAGCGCAGGGGGAAATTAGAATTTTTAGAGTTGCGATGTTATTCCTCCTCTGGTTTTTACGGTGGTTTCAATAACAGCTTCGTTACTCTTTAAAGAGTTTCTCACCTTTTATCTCCCCTAAAATTTTTTCAATGGTTGGCTTAATTAATGGTAGGCGTACTTTGGCAGCGTTCCAAACGATTTCATATCGTACTCCAAAATAGGCATGACTTATCTTATCGCGCATTTTTGCCATCTCGGTCCAAGGAACTTCTTTGTACTTTTGCCTGATTTGTCTTGGCACATGCTTCACCGCTTCGCCTATAGTCTCGACTTTCCAGACAACGGCGCTTTTCGTTTTTTCATCCCTCAAAAATTCTTCGACATTTATACCAGCG
>JACQYX010000163.1:689-3450 GCA_016207985.1 Ignavibacteriales bacterium
CGCTTAGATATAATGTATAAGACCGCGTCATATGTAAATTACTTCTCCCAAAATAATATCTTTCAGCTCGGGGCGTATACCTTGTTTATCAACAAGGTCAACTTTCTTTTTCAGGATTTTCTTGAGGTAATTTTCCAACGAAATGAATTCCAGCAGGTCGGGAATCTCACTATAATCGACTAAGATATCTATATCACTTCTTTTCTTCTGCTCACCGCGTACAACCGAGCCAAATATACCGAGTTCTTTCACTTTATATTTATCTTGAATGATTTGCCAATGAGCTTTAATCGCTTTGGCGTATTTTTTATACCCGTTCTTTGAGTTTCGTGTGGTCAGTTTGTTATGCTGCTTCATTCTTAGTTCTTTCCTGTCTGTCTTTCATTGATAATATAACAAAAGAGCTTCATTAAATCTACTCTGTATCGCGGTTGTGTTGTCAATAAATTAAATATTCTCGGCTGCCTGAGATCGTGCCGAAATCTCAATGCGACACCCTTTCTTACTCATCTAACAACCCCGGGGAGAGCATACAGTGTTTGCGACACGAAGTCCTGCTCGCAGCTCAATTGCAGCTAAATAAGTCGCTCGAAAACTTTTCTGTTTACTTTTGCGGATGAATTAACTCCCAGAATTAAAAATAGAAATGCCTCATTGAAAATATCAACTGAGGCATTTTTTATATTAGATATTCGTTTCTAACGACACGGTGGGTTCGGACAATTCCTAAATCCCATTCCATGTCCACCACGTTTACCCATGCGAGGTCCAAAATCACCTTTCATGCCGTGTCCACCTCGCGGTCCCATTCCTGCACCAAAAATCATTCGATGTTCTTTCCAAATCTTCTGCTGTTCTGGTTTTAAAATCTTATTCACACCAAACCAAAAATCGAGGTGATTCTTTTTCATCTCGCCTTGCAGTTTGGTTACTTCGTTCATCTTTGATTCGATCTTTCCTTTATCTGGATTGTCTTCCTTGAAAAGATCTTTAATATCAATCCTCAGCGACTGCACCTTTGACCGAATATCAATTTGTTTCTTTTGTATATCCGACTGCATTTTGTCGAATTGTTTCTGCTGATCCGCTGTTAAATCCAATTTTTCACAGAGCGGTCTGATGCCATGTGGGGGTGGCGTCATGTCGTCATCATCGTCCCACTGCGGCTGGGCTGCGATCATTGATGTCGCAAGTATGATGAATAAAAATAATCGTTTCATATATTTCTCCTATTATTATTGATTTGTTCTTTTTGAATATTAGACAGAGAGTTAGCAGGAAGGTTTAGTTTATCCCGGCTTAAGTTTTTTTGTCAATGAATTAATTCGTATCTTGTACAACAGTGAATCAATAACCGCCTCATGCAATGCTGCCTGGGGCATTTTTATTCTGTTTACGATACTTATGAAAAAACGAGAAGATATACGAAATATTGCTATTATCGCACACGTTGACCATGGTAAAACGACACTTGTTGATCACATGCTAAGACAGACCGGCACCTTTAGAGCGAATCAAGAAGTTGTAAAACGGGTAATGGACTCGAATGAACTTGAGCGCGAAAAAGGCATCACTATTCTTGCAAAAAATACCGCCGTGTTCTATAAGAATGGGGCATCGGGCAATGAGCAGCATGTTACTAAAATAAATATTGTCGATACGCCAGGGCACTCTGATTTTGCAGGTGAAGTTGAGCGAACACTGAAAATGGTAGAAGGCGTTCTACTTCTTGTTGATGCCGCTGAGGGTCCGCTTCCGGGGACGAAATTCGTACTAAAAAAATCACTTGATTTAAATCTTCAACCAATTGTTGTCATTAACAAAATCGACCGGAAGGATGCACGACCACACGAAGTACTTGACGAAGTATTCGAGTTGTTCCTTTCGCTCGGTGCAAATAATCAGCAACTTGATTTCCCCGTTATCTATTGTATCGCTAAACAGGGAATAGCAAAAAATTTCCACCACCGCCCGGCGATTCAGAGCAGCCATTTCAATTGCTCGTTACTACAATCGATTACAATGATTATCTCGGCCGACTCGGAATTGGAAGAATAGAGCGCGGTATCATCAAGCTTGGTTCTCCTATGAAAGTAATCCGACTTGATGGACGGATCGAGGATGCACGCGTAACAAAAATTTATACTTTCAGCGGACTTAAACGCATCGAGGTCGAAGAAGCAAGTGCTGGAGATATTATCGCCATCGCAGGAATGGAAGATGTAGACATCGGTGAAACGATTGCCGACGCTGCCGATCCGACGCCGCTTCCCTTTGTCACAATAGAAGAACCCACGCTTTCTATGAACTTTGTAGTGAACAATTCACCTTTTGCCGGACTGGAAGGAAAATATGTCACAACACGGAATTTAGGTGAGCGGCTCGCAAGCGAACTTCGCTCCAACGTCAGCTTGCGTGTTGAGCTGACCGATAATCCGGATACGTTCAAAGTAAGCGGACGCGGCGAGCTGCACCTTGCAATTTTAATCGAGACGATGCGGCGCGAAGGATATGAATTTCAGGTTTCTGCACCAAGTGTAATCTATAAAACTATTTATGATGTTTTAAGTGAACCCATGGAACATGTTATTGTTGATGTGCCAGATGAATTTGTTGGAATAGTTATTGAAAATCTTGGCTCTCGTAAAGGTGTTATGAAAAACATGCTGCAGTCACAAGGCAATACAAGGATTGAATTTATTGTTCCCTCTCGCGGATTGCTTGGTTTTCGCTCCGAGTTCATGACAGAAACAAAAGGAAC
>JACQYX010000214.1 GCA_016207985.1 Ignavibacteriales bacterium
CATATGATCCAACAGGAGCAATGTATGGAGATGGTGGAACATGGGAAAACGATGCAATATACGTTCTTGGTCTTGCTGTAAAAGAGGGTCATACATTTATGGAATCACCTAATACGATTTCAATTAAAAGAAATGTAATAAATACTTCTGCTGATGTATTCAGTTTCTCGACATCAGGTGTTCGCACTGAGAAGGGGAATACCGAACTTGCCAAGGATCAAATAGATAGGATCATGGCCGTTCCCAATCCATATTTTGGTGCAAATGCATATGAACGTAACCAATTCGGTAAGATAATTCGGTTTACGAATTTACCGAAGCAGGCAACACTTAGGATATTTAATTTGGCATCCGATATGGTTAGGGTGATTGAGAAAGATGATAACCTAACAACAGCTGATTGGGATCTGCGTAACAAGAATGATCTTCCTATTGCAAGCGGTATGTATATCGTATATATCGATATGCCCGATATTGGGACGAAAATCCTGAAAGTGGCTGTAATTATGTCTGAAGAGCGGTTGGATAATTTCTAATCGTTTAAACCATGATTGTGAAAATAAAAGATAAAAATTTAGGAGAGTTTACAATGAAGATAAGAAAATATTTTTCCGTCCTTCTCCTGCTGCTCATACCATTGCTCATCAACGTCGATATGACATACGGTGGTTCTGAAAAACGTACAGGTACTGCCGGAGCAATGGAATTACTTATCCCAGTAGGATCGCGTGGTTCGGCTTTGGCTGGTGCAATTAATTCCTTAGCTTCAGGTGTTGAAGCAATACACTGGAATCCGGCTGGAGTTGCCAATCAAAAAGGTGTTGAGGCGATGTTCTCGACACTCACGTACATAGCCGATATCCGTCTGAATTATTTTGCCGTCACCTCAAGATTCGGTGACTTTGGAACATTTGGAATTTCTTTACGGTCGTTGGATTTTGGTGAAATCCCAATTACGACTGTATCTCTTCCAGAAGGTACAGGTGGCACATATTCACCAAATTACATTACCGGTGGATTGACTTATTCTCGTGAGTTTACCGATCGGATCCATGGTGGTGTGACTGTGAAAATCATTAGCGAGAAAATCGTTCGTACAAGTGCGTATGGTGTTGCGTTCGATTTCGGTGTTCAATACATCTCGAAGGAAAGTGGGATAAAATTAGGTGTTGCACTGAAAAACCTCGGTCCCGGTATGACCTTCGATGGACCCGATCTTGAAAGCTTCGTGTCAATACCCGGACAGGAAGAAGGTTCACGACAACGAGCCCTCAGATTACCGGGTTCGGAATTCGAGTTACCCTCGACATTGGAGATCGGACTTGGCTATGATTACAAAGTCGCGGATCAGCATATGTTGACGTTTGCCGGTGATTTCCAAAACACTAACTTCGGTAATGATGAATATCGCCTCGGTGCTGAGTATGGATACAACGATCTGTTCTTCGCACGAGGTGGATATATGATGACACAGAATCAAGATGATAATATCTATGGACCGACATTTGGATTTGGTATCAACATACCAGTCGAAGGCTCAACGATAATTTTCGATTATGCTTATCGTCACGCAGATTATTTCGATGCCAACCAATGGTTCACAGTGAAAGTCGTTTTCTGATGAGATATTTCGATCCGAGTAGTAGAAGGATGGTTCCGTAATGAACCACGGGACCATCTTTCTTTTTAGTAAAGAGTAAAGTTAATTGGTACAATCGTTTTATCACCGTTTCAGGGAGTAGCTTGAAGAGTATAACATTTTTTATATTTTTTTACCTCATGTTTTCGGGACAGGCTGGCCGATATGACGATTCGGTTAGAACTGGATCATTCAAACAGGCAAAAATGTTTTGTATCGATCCTCTTAGTAACATAATCGTATACGACGAACATACACAAGTACTCCTCAAATTATCTGCTGGAGGTGATACACTCGGTGTCTATGGCGGGTACGGTTGGTCTCATTATACATTTGATCGACCGATGGATGTGATATCACGGAATAGCTTAGATATCTATATCGCTGATTATGGTAATCACCGGATCGTCCATCTGGATAAAAATCTAAATTACATTTCCTCTCTCGGATCTTCTGAAGTTTATACGGGAGATGATTTTATTTTTAGATATCCCCGCAGTATTGCACTTGACCGGTTTGGGAAGTTGTATGTGATAGATGGTGAAAATAATAGAATTGTAAAACTCGATGATAAAAATCATTTAGAACGCTCGTTTGGCGGCTTCGATGCAGGTAGTGGTCGGTTGGTAAAACCGACAAAGGTTCGAATTAGTGGTGATGATTTAGTGCTTGTGCAAGATGGGAATCGGATTATCGCTTTTGATCTTCTTGGAAACTACCATCATACAATAGGAAAAGGGTATTTTAAAAAATTAGAATCGTTTTCGGTTGAGAAGAAAAATATTTTTGTATAATCGTTCATTGAAAAAAATAATCGAACATAAAGTTAGAGACACATTTTAAACTTACTTATAACAAACAAGGAGTAATATTCATGGCTGGCAAAAGTTTAAATAAAGTATTATTGATCGGACATCTCGGTAAAGATCCCGAATTGAGCTATACAGCGTCTGGCGTTGCAGTTGCGAAGTTTTCAGTCGCAACTAATGAACGGTGGAAAGATCAAGATGGCAACACACAAGAACGTACCGAATGGCACAACATCGTAGCATGGCGAAAGCTTGCCGAAATTTGTGGTCAATATATAAAAAAAGGGAGTAAAATTTATCTCGAAGGACGACTACAAACCCGTTCCTGGGATGATAAAAATACCGGTGTTAAACGTTATATGACTGAAATCATCGCAGATGATCTGATCATGCTCGATTCAAAGGGAGCAGAGGTTGGAGGAGTAGAACAGGTTCCCGAAGAACCACAAGAACCTGGTAAAGAAGATCTTCCCTTCTAATACCCTTATAAAAATAAGATTGATATTTTCCTGAATGGAATAATGCGTAAGGTTTTTCTTTTCCTTTCCATTTTATTGATTTCACAAGTCGTGCTGTTCAGCAGCACGTTGTCATCTGCAAGGGGAAGGAATGGAATGGTTGTCTCCGCACATCGACTTGCATCTGAAGTTGGTGTCGAGATTCTAAAAAAAGGCGGTAATGCTATTGATGCTGCTGTGGCAGTAGGTTTTACACTTGCCGTTGTTTTTCCCGAAGCGGGAAATATTGGCGGAGGTGGATTCATGTTAATCCGTGAACAGGATGGTACTGCGACCGTGATTGATTTCCGAGAAACAGCACCAAAAGCAGTTTGGCGTGATATGTACCTCGACAGCACCGGTGAGGTAACAGACAAAGCTGTTCGCGGGCATCTTTCAGCAGGCGTACCGGGCACGGTTGCTGGTATCATTAAGGCACTCGAGAGTTTTGGTTCGATGAAATTACCTGAAGTAATCGATCCAGCGATTCACTATGCTGAGGAAGGATTCGTTGTCGATCATAATCTTGAGAACAATCTGAAAGAATATGAAAAAGATTTGATAAAATATCCATCAACCGTTAAGATATTCTTTAAAGATGGGAAACGATATGTAGAAGGTGATACGTTACGCCAGCCAGATCTTGCTTCGACACTCAGACGCATTAAAGAGAAAGGAGCGGATGATTTCTACAGTGGTGAAACCGCACAGTCAATTGTGAGAGAAATGAAGGAAGGTGGAGGACTGATAACATCGGATGATTTAAAGAATTACTACCCAATCGTTAGAGAACCAATCCGTGGCAGCTATCAGTGTATTGATTTCGAAAGACTATGCTTCTCGTCGGTTCAGTGAGATCGATTTGTCAAAAGCGTCACCGTCAAATGCAATCAAAGCTGGAAACGTTTTCGTACATCAACATACAACGCATTATTCCATTGTAGATAAGTATGGAATGTGTGTTGCGGTGACATATACGATTAACGATCTTTTTGGGAGTCAATTGGTGGTCGACGGTGCAGGTTTTTTCCTGAATAATGAGATGGATGATTTCAGCTCGAAGTCTGGTGTCCCTAATAGTTATGGTCTTATAGGCGGTTTTGCTAACGCTATTGAAGCCAAGAAGAGACCACTTAGCTCAATGACGCCGACGATTGTATTGAAGGATAATAAACCTATTATGATTTTAGGTGCACGCGGTGGTTCTAAGATTATCACCAGTGTCTTACAAACGATCATTAATATGATTGATTATGG
>JACQYX010000215.1 GCA_016207985.1 Ignavibacteriales bacterium
AATACAATAAATAAAAAAAACCATCAGGGAGAAGGCAAATATACTTATCAATAATTGGCATGGCAATTGACTCAAGCTTCTTGAAAAATGAATTCTTTTCAAGGATCCATTCATTTCCTAACGCTGTAACTTCTAAGTTAATCTGTTGTCCGTCAGCTTGGATAAAAAAATCGGGCGGGTCATTTGGATAATTGTTTATGAGATTTTGAACTTTAATTCCTAAATACTCGTCAGCATGATCTCTAAACATTCTAGCTGGATACTCTTCATTCTGATATTTTGAATTATTGGCTAATTCTCTATCAGCTTTAAAAATTTCTTGCCTGATCCGTTCATTATCTTCCATTTCAAACCCAATTTATTTAATCAATTCAGAATCTGCATAAGTTAATGGAAACGCAGCATACCAAGCCATTGCTTTAACTAAATGCTCAACCGGAATTTGCTCCGTTGTCATGTGTGCGTAAATTTCATTTCCCGGACCGAAGCCGACGCACGGGATGTTGTGCATTCCCATTACGGCTACACCGTTTGTGCTGAACGACGAGCGACCCACGGTTGGTTTATTGTTAAATAGCTGTTCATAAGTATTGATGCCAGCTATGAGGGTTGGATGATTTTCAGGAAGTAACCATGTCGGATAGTATTTTTTCATGAGATAAGTCAAACCACGCCAGCTTGGGACGGCATAGTCGAGCACAACAACTTCGGCATTTGCCTTCTGCACGCTTGGTAAATCCTGAATTTCTTTAATGGCAGATTCCATCGTATCGGTTGCTGCAAGTCGGCGGTCAAGATGAATCGTAGATGAATCAGCAACTGCGCAGAGTGATGGAGATGTTGAGCGGATCTCAGAAATCGTGACCGTACCCTTACCAAGGAATGGCTCACCAGTTAATCGCCCATTTAATTTCTCGATATCTTTAATAATCGGCGCCATCTTGTAAACAGCATTATCCCCGCGCTCCGGCGCAGAACCATGACAGGAGATTCCTTTTGTTCGAACTTCAATTTCCATTCGCCCGCGATGTCCGCGATAGACACCGAGGTTTGTCGGCTCGGCAATCACGACTACTTCGGGTCGTATTTTATCTTCGTTAATAATGTACTGCCAGCAAAGCCCATCGCAATCTTCTTCCTGTACGCTGCCGACGATGTAAAGAGTATAATCGTCTTCGAGTCCAAGTTCCTTGATGATTTTTCCGCCATAGACGAGGGATGCCATCGCACCTTTCATATCGCATGCACCACGACCGTAAATAATTCTGTCCCTCATCACCCCTTTGAAAGGATCGATAGTCCAATTCTCAGGATTTCCAACATCGACCGTATCGATGTGTGCGTCCATTGCGATGACGCGTTTGCCTTTTCCAATTCTACCCAAAATATTTCCCATCGGGTCGATGATGACTTCATCATAATTGCATTTTTCCATTTCCTCTTTGATGCGGTAAACAACTTTCTCTTCTTGTGAGCTTGTCGACTTTATGGCAATAATGTCACGAAGGAATTGAGAGACCTGGGATTCGTTCTGTTTAGCAGTTTTTAGGATTTGTTCAAAGAGAGATTTCATACCTGATAATAGATGATTGAATTAATTTACTATTGTCGATTGACTATTAACAATTAACCATTAGATTATTTCAGACAGTAATTCTTTCCTTGGTTGAGGAATAACAACTTTATTCACAAGTAATCCTTTTTTGGCTATCACATCCGCACCGGCATCCACTTCGGCACGAACCGCAGCTACTTCACCGGTTAAGGTAACAAATGCTTTACCGCCTAAAGCCATCGCAAGCCGTAGCTCGATCAACTGTACCTTTGCAGCTTTTACGGCAGCATCTGCAGCTTCGATTAATGAAGCGACAGAAAACGATTCAATGATTCCCAGAGCTTGTAGAAAATCAATTTTACTTGTCCCAGCAATTGCTGGAAATACAGCCGGATGAACATTGGGAATAATGAAAACATCAACAATAGAACCCCTTCCCGCTATTCCGCCTGCCTGGACGCTCGCAGCAACCGCGGCAACATCTCCACCAATAAGTACCATGTATTTACCTGAGCAAATCGTTCGTGAAAGGATGATTTCCACTTCTGCCGCTTTCAGCATTGCATCCGCCACTTCATAACCGGCGGCTATACTTGAAAGCTCAATAAGTCCGATTGAATTTTTTGTCATTTTCTATTCTCTTTCTATAACAACACTTTCATTGATACTTTTCACAACACCAGCAATGCTGGCGTGTATTCTGGCGCCCAACTTCCCTTCTGGAATTTCACCAATGCACTGTCCACATTTTACTTTTTCTCCAACCTGCACAACATGACCTCCTGTCTACCTGACCACTTGATTCCTTTTTCTTTCAGATCAGACTTTGCAGTGTCACATGCTTCTTTTGGATATAAATTCTCCGGACAGGCATATAGTGTACAAAGTCCACACGCACAGCAAAGCGAAGCATATTGATTCCAGATTCCTTCGCCTGTCAAAGTAAATCCAAGACTTCGCATCACTTTATGTGGCTGAACATCGTAACCAAGCACATATCGCGGACAAAGCTCTGTACAGTAACTGCACTGGTCACAAGCAGATTTTCCAATGTGTTGCATTGATTGTTCAGTCCGATTTTTTCTTTGGATAAGAATGTGTTCCACTGGAAGAACAATTAGTCCGGCAGTTGTTTTTGTTATTGGTTTTTCAAGATCGAATTCTAACTTTCCCATCATGATACCGCCGACAAACACACCAGACTTTTTTATGGCTGATCCACCAGCAAAGGCAATTGCATCTGAAAAGCTCGTACCAATCGGGGCGATGAAAGATACCGGATGATTAACGGCACCTGCAACCGTAATAAATTTTTCAGTAACTGGTTTATCCTCATCGGCAAGAGATATATTATAGAGCGTCTCAACATTGTTAACAACAACACCAACATCGAGTGGAATTCCCTGCGGTGGGATCAATCGCTTGGTCGCTTCATAGACAAGAATGTATTCATCACCCGAAGGATAAAAATCTCCAAGAAGATGAATCTTGATACGTGAATCGAGAATCTTATTTGAGATTGCATCGACCGCTTCCTTGTTCTTTTCCTTTATTCCGATGATACCTTTTTTCGCATCCGTAGATTCCATGAGAAGCTTTACACCCTGCACAACCTTCTCCGGATATCGAACCATGATTTCGTAATCTTTATGAATCAGCGGCTCACATTCGGCACCATTAGCAATCACATACTCAACTTTTGCTGAAGCTTTAACATGCGTTGGAAATCCACCGCCGCCTGCACCAACAATACCCGCCTGTCGTATTTTTTCTTGAATTATGCTCACGAGCTATTTATGTTCAGATTCAGATATGATACTCATAGTTCTTGGTACTTTGTTCTTCGATTCTAGTCTGCGTGCACATCTCAAACCGCATATCCCACTTCTCTATTAAACTCTTCAATCAACTTATCGAAATATACAACTTCTTCTTCAAACAAGCTTTCCCAATAATCGGGATTCCATTGAGCGAGAATTTCTTCATACGTTTTTCCCTGCTGCTCTACCCAAGTATAATACTTGAGATTATGAATAGCTTTCCGCTCGTAGTATGTCAGTTCCTTGAAGTAGTCGATGCTTTGATGTAAGATTGGTGCAGCGTGATCTTTTGCCGCTTCTATCAAAGTATATTTTCCGCGTTCTTGTTCCAGCTCTTTTACTCGTGAGCGATACATATCTGCCGAATCGGTAAAGATTGTGAAGATAACATCATTTTCATTCATCTCGAAATATTTAGCCGCCTTGATAGCGGCGAGGAGATTGGCAATGCTGGATATTCCGAGCAAAGAGAGTTCTTCGTACTTTGTACTTGGTACTTTGATACTTTCTAAATATTTTCTTCCTTCATCTTCGTTGAATAAACGTAGCACTCTCATGCAATCTTCATCATCGATAGCGGCTACTGCATCAGTGTTGCGAACGTTGTGAACCCACGGCACATGCTTGTCGCCGATACCTTCGATACGGTGACCTCCGAAGCCATTCATCAACAGTGTCGGACATTGGAGCGCTTCAGTTGCAACCACTTTAAGATGCGGATATAGTTTCTTTAGATAATCTCCAGCGGCAATTGTGCCCGCTGAACCGGTAGCGGAGATAAAAGCTGACGCGCGTCCGTTTTCCATTTTCAGGGATTGAAACACTTCTTCGATTGCCGGACCGGTTATATTATAATGCCAGATGGGATTGCCGAATTCATCAAATTGATTGAATATGATATTTTTCGGATCTTTCTTTAATTCCCAGCATTTATCATAGATTTCTTTCACGTTCGATTCACAGCCGGGCGTTGTAATCACTTCAGCGCCGATCTCTTTTAGCCAGTCGAATCTCTCTTTCGACATTTCTTCGGGGAGAATTGCAACAGCAGTACAGCCGAGTAAAGCAGAATTGAATGCACCACCGCGACAATAATTTCCAGTCGAGGGCCAAACAGCTTTGTGTTTCATCGGGTCGAATTCCCCGCTAACAAGTCGCGGTACTAGACAACCAAACGCCGCGCCCACTTTATGTGCACCTGTTGGGAAATATTTTCCTACCAAGCCAATAATTCTTGCTTTGACCCCGGTAATTTCTTTTGGGATTTCAAGATAGTTCACACCGCCATACAAACCCGACCTCACATCGTTTTTCCATGTGATGCGAAAGAGATTCAGCGGATTGACATCCCACAAACCAACTTTCGGAAGTTTGGATTTAATCGATGCCGGAATCGTTTCGGGATTTCTCATTTGTTTGAAAGTTGGAATAATAATTACTCGCTCACGACAGCGAGCGGCTGTTTGTTTAATGGCTTGAGGATAAATTTTTTTTATGACATTCGACATTTAGTTGGCCTGCTTTCTTTTTATTCTCCTTCTGGGAAATGCTTTAATCAAATTGTTTTCAAGTTCTTTTATTGTTGGGAGACTTCCCCTTAAATTTTTTGGAAGTGAAGTAATCAAACGATACGCCGCAACGCCAATTGGCTCCTTTGTGCTTCGTAATGCATATTCTACAATCAATTTATTCCTCGATTGACAAAGAATTATTCCGATACTCGGTCGATCACCTGGTTGCCTGAGTAAATCATCGACAGCCGAAAGATAAAAATTCATCTTCCCTGCATATTCAGGTAGAAACTCCGAAACCTTCAGGTCGATTACAATATAGCAATGAAGCCGTGTATGATAAAACAGTAAATCGAGATAGTAGTCCTGATTACCGATTTCTAAGTAATATTGCTGACCAACAAATGCAAA
>JACQYX010000100.1:0-1747 GCA_016207985.1 Ignavibacteriales bacterium
GCGATGATTGAACACATCAAGATAAGCAATGATATTATTTTTTTCATTATTCGAATCCCATAAATGTTTTCATAGCATTTTTGCGTATAAAATGTATTTTTTTTTGGAGGAAGAATGTTAATCGTGTCACTCCCGGTGTGGAGAATCACGTAGAATGATCAATATTCAATCATGCATCACGAAATCTGCATGAATTACGGTTATTGATAAAGAATTTGTTAGTTACGAGGGATTACAAAGCGAAATTAAAGACAAAGTAATATGGAAGGGGGATAAAATAATGGTGGTTCATAATTACGTGAGGCATCTGAAAAATCCTCAAATGTTACTCTGATCCCACCGAAGACGGGAGAAGAGTCTCGTTTTGGACTCACGTTAGATGTTTCGCTCCACTCAACATGACAGTTCGTTTAATAATTCAGATGTCTCTTACATGTGATTTAAATAACTGGTATGATGATTGGGTACGTTGAGTTCCTTCGGCTATAGTAAGCCGCCCCTCTAAAGTAGGGATGCTAAATTCTTCTCCAATTTTTCTAAGTTCTCACGGAAGTTTTTTAATTTCTCTCGCTCGACATCTACAACATTTTTTGGGGCTCGATTTATAAAGCTATCGTTTGCAAGTTTTTTTTCGATGCTTTCGATCATTGTTTTTGCGTGAATAATTTCTTTTTGAATCCGCTCGCGCTCCTTATCGAGATCAATGAGACCTTCGAGTTGTATAAAAATTTCACCACCATCCACAACAGCACTCGCTGAATGTTTGGGTTTGCTGGTATTCTTAAGTTTTTGAATTGTGGCAACACGCGCAAGTCGTTGAAAATAGCTTCGATATTTTTTAATCGTTTCTTCTTTTTGATAATCTGGGAAGTTCACAATTATATCAATATTTTTGGATGGTTTTGTACGAACATCATTTCCGTTTCAGTTTTCCGATCAATCCATCTTTCGATCTGTTTTGGGAAGTCGGATATCATGATTGAATTGTCCGGTTTCCGATCAGTCAGATGCTGCCACAGCTCTTCGGTGACGAACGGCATAAATGGGTGTAGAAGTCGTAACGCCTGATCGAAGATATCGATTGAGCGATTCAGAACAATCCGCTTGATTTCTTTCGATTCATAACCGTAGAGTCTTCCCTTGATCATCTCGACATACCAATCGCAGAAGTCGTGCCAGATGAAATCATAAAGTATTTTGGTTGTCTGGTTGATTTCGAATTTTTCAAGAGCACTATTCAATTCGCCGATTGTTGAATGAAGACGGGACAAGATCCAGCGGTCAGCGAGATCGAGGTGAAGCTCAAAAAGTTGTGAGTCGTGAGTTATGAGTTGTGAATCAGTGGGCTCATCGCCATCGCCTTTAAGTTGGGCTATATTCATTAAGAGGAATCGTCCGGCATTCCAAATCTTGTTTGCAAAGTTTCTACCGATTTCACATTTCTCGTTAGAATAAAGCACATCCTGACCGAGAGGGGCGAGATAGAGAACAGTGAAACGCAAAGCATCGGCACCGTACTCATTGATCACATCGATCGGATCAGGTGAGTTGCCAAGCGATTTGCTCATCTTCCGTCCCTTCATATCACGGATGAGACTCGTAAAGTATACATTTTTAAATGGAATTTTTTCTTTGTCCGTTTTTCTATTTGAGCCATTGTAATTTGGAACATCATCCATCACTTCTAATCCAGCCATTATCATTCTTGCAACCCAAAAGAAAATGATATCGGGTGCTGTAACGAGAG
>JACQYX010000100.1:1781-4492 GCA_016207985.1 Ignavibacteriales bacterium
AGATCAGGATTATCGTTGGGCCAGCCGAGAGTTGAGAAAGGCAATAGCCATGAAGAGAACCATGTGTCAAGTACATCTTCATCCTGTCGGCGTTTTGTAGAGCCGCGATGCGGACACCCCTTCGGTGCTGTTTTTAATACAGTCGGTTGCTTACACTCGATTCTTTTAGTTTCATCACAATACCATACGGGAATACGGTGTCCCCACCATAGCTGCCGTGAAATACACCAATCCCGGATATTGGTCATCCAGTGCTCGTAAACTCTTACCCACCGGTCAGGGTAAAATTTTATATCACCTTCAAGCACAACTTTGAGGGCGCTCTCAGTCAATGGCTTCATCTTTACAAACCATTGATCTGATAGATAAGGTTCGATGATTGTATTACAGCGATAGCATCGTCCCACATTGTGAGTATATGGCACTATTTTAACGAGGAGGTTTGCTTTTTCCAGATCACTAACAACAGCATTCCGTGCCTCGAAACGATCCAGGCCTTGATATTTCTTTGGGACATTCTCATTCATCCTTGCGGAGATATCGAAGATATTAATCGGTGACATGTAATGCCGCTGGCCTATACCGGCATTGTGCCGCTCACCGATCCAATAATCGTTCGGATCGTGAGCAGGTGTAACTTTAACCATGCCGGTACCAAATTCCATATCGATCACATCGTCGGTGATTATGGGAATTTCCCTATTTGTCAGTGGTAAAAGGACTGTCCGACCGACTAAATGTTTGTAACGTTCATCTTTAGGATTGACCGCAACGGCGGTATCACCCAACATTGTTTCGGGTCGTGTTGTTGCTACTACAGCATATTCATTCAGATCTTTAATAGGATATTTGATGTACCAAAGATTGTCGTGCTGTTCGGTGAAGTTTACTTCATCATCGCTGATGGCTGTGTGATCTTTCGGACACCAGTTGATGATATATTTCCCTCGATAGACGAGTCCCTTGTGATAGAGGCGGATAAATATTTCCTGTACTGCCTCCGATAATCCTTCGTCCATAGTAAAGCGTTCCCTCGTCCAATCGCATGACGTTCCTAACCTCTTCAATTGTTTGATTATCGTGCCACCGTATTCTTTTTTCCAATGCCAAACACGAGATAGAAACTGTTCGCGGCCAATGTCGTGACGCGTTTTACCTTCTTTGGATAACGATTTTTCAACGACATTCTGCGTCGCAATTCCTGCGTGATCAGTCCCGGGCATCCAAAGAGTTTCATAACCCTGCATTCTTTTCCAGCGAATTAACACATCTTGGATCGTATTATTAAGAACATGTCCCATCGTTAAAATCCCGGTTATATTCGGGGGTGGAATTACGATGGTGTACGGTTTCTTCTTAGGATTTACTTTGGCGTGGAAAAATTCGTGGCTCTCCCAAAAGGGATACCACTTTTCTTCCGCTTCTTTTGGATTATATGCTTTGGGTAATTCTGACATTATTATAGATTATAAATTCACAATCACGAGGTAATATTAGAATGTGAGACTTCTGAAAAATTGTTTCCAAACCGTTGAAACGGTTAAATGCTAATAAAAGTTTCGGTTAACCCACGACTTAAGTCGTGGGTTACTGATAAAAAAAGAAGATTATAAACTGTTTCAACAGTTTCAGAGAATGCTTGATAATAATATTTCAGATGTCTCAATATGGTATTTCTACTTCACATTGAATGTACGCACCAGCTGAGACTCATTTTTCATTTTATCTTTCATCGTGATTCGCACCGTATGTTTTCCTTTCTCTAGCGATTCCTGGCTATTGTACCAAACTTTACGATGTTCTCCATCGATTTCAGGAATGATGAGCTCATCATCAAGGTACATCTTTATTTCGTCTGTGTCAACACCGGAAAGATTATCATGGTACCGGAACGATATATTCAAATTCCGATTATAGTGGCGCAAGCGGAATCGACCGAATGTCGGAGGTGTATCATCTTTCAAGAGACCGATCTCACCTAGTGAATGAGTTAGTAAAGTTGAGAACGAATTCGATTCCCGATCAATTTCAGAAGTCTGAAAAATCCATCCATGTGTTGAGCGATAGTAAAGTCCGGTATAGTTATCTATCTCATCCGATCGTACAGAGATTCTAAAACCGCGGTTTAGTAGTATATCTTGAGGCTCGATATTATACGTCGTAAATCGATTATATTTTCCCTTCTCAATCTGCATATATAATGGTTTAAACACGGCACCAGAATCGTAAGAAATATTAATACTACCGTTATCGAAAGAAAATGAGTTAGCTTTGTTCGGTGAAATCGGGAATAATAGAAAATCGGACGATGCTAAAACTTGTTTACCATTAACTTCTGCATTAACCTTTACTATTCTATTGCTGTGATAATCGTCTGAAGGTACATAAACCGCCTGGTATTTATTAATATCGATTGCTGATGCAGTAAGTGTCATCGTGATGTTATTTTCATCGACGACGATTTCGGGAGACTCGGTAAAAACACCTGTTGTCGTGATTGTGAATAAAACGTAATCGTGCAGAACATCGGTTTGTATATGAACATCACGTGCAGGTCCGAGTGGTTTTTTGATGAATCTATAAATCGGTTGAGATTCAGAACCATATTTTGTATGCGCGATAATCTTGATAACATCGTACGGCTTTGTATTAACAGGGAGTAAAATTTCATTCATAGTAAGTTCGAATCGATTCTCAGTTAATGTATGCTG
>JACQYX010000216.1 GCA_016207985.1 Ignavibacteriales bacterium
AGATAGTTTTTCACGACGAATCCAATAGATAAATCAGATTCCCCGATGTTCATCGCAAGCTGCTTCGATTCGATGAGCTGGTTGTTGAATATGATTACTCCAAAAAGATTACTCAGCGGTTTAGGCGATCCTACGGTTTTCATCGTGACATTCCTGAATTCGACTTTGCCGTTCGCTTTGATGTTTTGAGGCATCATCGCTTTTCCTTCTATTGAAACATTACCGGTCATTAAGCCGGTTAGTTTGGTCCCCCGCTCGAGTGGATAAAATTCTTTTACCTCTCCGAGATTCATTGAGCCCGCGAAGATAGCACCGACTCTCGGATCATCGAAATCGCTTACGCTCAGCTTACCTTCGATTTTGTTAGTACCAAGCGTTGCTTCAAACTTTTCAATTCCAAACTTGCCGATATTTTTCACTCCCTCAATCGCTTCGGGCTTTTCAAAAGAACCGACAATGTTGATGCCGGTAATCGATTTTGGAAGAGCAGCATACTTGATTTTTCCGTTTGTCACGGTAAAATTACCTTTGACACCGGGTGTTCGCGTTTCACTCAGTGTTCCATGTACAATCGTTGAGAACTTCACATCTCCCGAGCTTTCTAGTCCCGACGCTTTCTTTAACATCTCAGGTGGCACCAAAGAAAGCACCTGCGACATCTGGACACCTGGGGAGGTAATCGAAAAATCAAAATACATTTCATCGGTTGTCAGCTTCGAAGCAGTGCCCGACATTGTAAGGGGCAGCTCTCGCAGTGTTGCTTTTACGTCATCAATTTTTAAGATGTCCTTATCGATATCGTACGTCATCTTCAATGTGCCTGTCAGCGGCTGTTCGCTGATGAACCATGTCTTAGTCGTGCCGTAATTGAGTTTATCTATAGACGACGTGCCAGAGATCTCAAGCGTCCGCTCACCTGCTTTTGATTCAACCGTTGTGGTTTGATTGTATCCGGCTATCGTCAATCGGCTATCGGATTTTTTATTCACAAATTCAATATCGCCATCTATTATTTCAAGATTTGAAAGTAGCAGCGTGCCGCCACCTCCTTTCACAATCTTTACGTTATCGGTTTCGTCGGAAGATTTTTTTTCAGTTAACGAGTAGTTGTTATTGCCATCCTCACGGGCTTCCATATAAACAACCGGACGATTGAGAATTATATATTTTATGTCTAACCTGTTTCCGAGCAAGGCGAAAACATTGACCTTCAATCGTAAGTTATCGAGTGATAAGAAATTCTCCTTGTCGAATTTCACTCCTTCAGGATTAGATATTATTAAACCATCGATAGAAACAGCGAAAGATGGAAAGATTGAGAATGAAACATCCTGTACTGTAACCGTTCGGTGAGTAGCTTCTTCGATCTTGGGAATGACCAGAGCTTTCAGTCGGTCGCTGGTGAGATATAATTTTAGTCCGATAACTGCCGCTAGAAGAAGAACTATAGGGGTCGAGAGAACGATAATCCAGATTTTTGCTTTTTTGCCGAGAGCCATAAGAAGATTCCTTTTCAAAATTCAATCGAAATTCAGAGAAAATATACCTAAATATGAATAGATTCGCAACCAAAGAATTGACAATATGCTCCCATTTCAGTATATTCGATTCACGTATTTTATTGAACAATACATTTATTTTTGTGAAAGGAAACATTGATGGCGGAAATATCACTTGATGCATTGGGAATGGTTGAGACAAAGGGTCTCGTCGGCTCCATCGAAGCTGCAGATGCCATGGTCAAAGCGGCAAAGGTTACTTTAATTGGAAAGGAAGTCATCGGCGGCGGCTATGTAACCGTCATGGTTCGCGGCGATGTCGGAGCGGTCAAAGCAGCAACCGATGCCGGAGCAGCGGCTGCCCAGCGTGTTGGGGAATTGGTCTCCGTACACGTAATCCCACGACCGCACAGCGATGTGGAAATGATTCTACCAAAACGACCGACAGAAAAGTAATCTTTTTCATCTGGTTATTTAGTTCTGTTTAAATTATGAGGAACTCATGCTCGAGTATGCACTCGGTTTGATAGAAACCAAAGGTCTGGTTGGAGCAATCGAAGCAGCAGATGCAATGACTAAAGCTGCAGAGGTTGAGCTAATCGGTAAGGAGCGCGCTGGTGGTGGTCTCATGACCGTGAAAATTAAAGGCGATGTTGCTGCGGTAAAAGCCGCTGTCGATGCAGGTGCTGCAGCCGCTCAGAGAGTTGGCGAGCTGGTATCGGTTCATGTGATCCCACGACCGGACGATAGCACGGAACTGGTTATTTATCCACCCTTGCCGGAAAAGCTAACCGATTCTTCCCTGAAGAAGAAAACCGAGAGGTCAAATGAGATTAAGCGAAAAGTAGTCCGCACGCCAAAACCAAAATTGACGATACTTGAGAAAGAGACTCGAACAGAACCAGAACAGGGAGAAATATTACCTCCTGAGCCCATGAGTGACGATGAACAAACGTATCGTCAGCAGTTAGAAGCTATGTCGGTGCATCAACTCAGACATTATGCACGAAGTATTCAAGGGCTTACGATCTACGGTCGGCAGATTTCTCGCGCTAATCGCGATCAATTAATTGATGAGTTAATGAAAGCCAAGTTTCCAAAATGAAACGTGATCAATTTAACGACTCCATCCAATCATCGTGGATGGAGTTTTTTATTTTTTTATAATGGAGAAAAAACGTTACCATATTGTCATTGCTTCGATCTTATTCGCTTCGCTGGTGTGGGTTTCAGTGAATCTGCGCGACGAATACACTGTGGTAAAACATTTTCCTGTTGTCCTGGAGAACTTGAAACAGGGTAAGGCGCTCAAATATCCCCTGCCGAAGAATGTTAATGTTCGCTTCAAAGGCACGGGGTGGTCGCTTGCCGGGCTGTACCTTTCTCCCGATATGAATTATGTGATCGACTTAAAGGCGGTGAGTGAGAAAAATTTTATTTTAACGGGGAAGGATTTATTGGAACATGTTAAGCTTCCTATTTCACTTCAGCCGCTCGATGTCAAACCTGATACAATGATTTTAGCATTGGATGATTATGTGGAAAAACGGGTCCCTATTGTTACCAATATCATGACTTCGTTCAAGGACGGGTATGGTCAGGTCGGCTCAAGCCGAATAATACCGGAGAGTGTATTAATTGGCGGCTCGCGCAATCTGATTGAGCATCTAAACTCATGGTCAACGGTATTTTCAAAATTTGAGGTGCTATCTACTTCTCTTGATATAGAGCTTCCGCTTGAAGAAACATCGACGCACTCGGTCCATCTTTTTAATGAAGTGGTACGATTTAAGATCAACGTTCAGCCATTTGCCGAAAAGGTATTCGTTGGCATTCCACTCTATGTTGTTGCGACTCCGAAGAATCGGGAGGTAATCTTAATACCTCCTAAGATGGATGTAATGGTTAGGGGTGGAATTGAGCAATTGTCAAAGCTGACGAACGACGACTTCCAGGCAAGCGTGAATTATCAGGATTTAGTTCAGGATTCTTCGGAGATAGTCATTCCCAAGCTGACAGCACCACCCGAAGTAAATATTTTGAATCGAAAACCTGAACAGTTCCAATTTATTATTCGAAATAGATTACAATAAACAAATGAATTGGAGAATTATCTATGCGACTTTGTATCAACATTGAT
>JACQYX010000039.1 GCA_016207985.1 Ignavibacteriales bacterium
ACAGTTGTCCGTGGATCTCCTCTTGACGTATACCCTCCATACCTGGATTTTTAGATAGCTTAATTAATTCAACGATTCGACCATCTTTATCCTTACGATAACTTTCTGGAATATCTAATAGAATCTTATTAATAAATTCCAAATTTTCGTCCCACAATATCACTCTATTTTTTCCGATTATATCGGCAACGAAAAATTGACCTTCATCTTTCAACGCATCATATACTTGATGAAATAAGTGTTCCAAATTAATAACATGATGTAAAGAAGCTTGAGCATAAACAATATCAAAATAATTTTTAGGGAGATTAATATAGTTAAGATCTACTTTATTAAACTTTATATTTAATTTACTTTTTTCAGCTAATTCTGTTGCCTTTTTTAAGATATCTTCATTTAAATCAAGACCAATGATTTCATAATTCGATTGTAACTTTTTTGCAAGTGCTACTTCGTATCCCCCATGTCCACAACCGAGACTAAGAATCTTGGGTGAATTCAATCTATTAGCATTTCGCTCTAACTGATACCAATATTTATTCCCAAGTTGCCCTTTGACCCTATCATCTACATGTATCCAGTAATAATGCCATGCTTCCTGATCATGTATTCCACCTAATTTCAATTCTTTTGTAATTGGGACTTTTTTATATTCTGTTATTTCTTCTTCAACCATTTTATTGTATTCTAAGTTCTTAGTTCTGTCATTTTCAATATCCCGTGTTTGCCAACTCATTTTATTTAAATTTACTGAATCATTCATAACCTTAAAAGCATCTACACGACTTATATTTACTTTAATGGGTTGAATCCTGAAAAATATTTTGAGTAATCTATATTTGATTATTCCCTCAATTTGTCCCATGAGAAAACTTAATCTATCGATATGATGTATGAGTATATTTTCATTTACTTCACTATGATTCCATTTCGAAATAATTATTCTAATCACTTTTGAAAAATTTTTAATAAAGCCCTTTAACTCGGTTGATAGTCGTTGTTTAATGAATTTGTTTGAATATCGTTCAGTGGGATATTCTTTATTTATACCGTACATGGTAGCATGTATAATACTCGCCAGACCATTTCGTCTCCTTTGGAAAGCAAAATCTTTTAAATTCGTTCTATGTTTATGGTAAATAATTGCTTTTTCTATAAAACCCATCGAGAAACGTGTTTTCGATTGCATCCTCCAAGACATTTCCATATCACTGCCCGTTATAAATTTATCCTTAAACAAACCAGCCTCTTCAAAAATGATTCGTCTGTACGCTGCATTTGCAGTAGCGGCAAATGGAAGAAAATGTGTGTTTTTTGAATGTGTAACTAGCTTATTCTCATCAATATATTTTTCCACTTGGGTGGTTGGTTCATACGCAAGAATAGGGCCACCGATACCTCCGAGGTTAGGGTCAGAGAAACATTTTACAAATTCTGTAATCCAGTTATTATCGGCAATACAATCAGAATCTGTGAAACAAAGTATTTCTCCCTTTGAATTTTTAATGCCCTGATTCCTTGCTGCATACGATGTTTGTTTTTTCTTTTCGAAATAAAGGGAAACAGGGTATTTTTTAATAATATCAACAGAATCATCAGTAGAGTTATTATCAACTATAATAATTTCATATTTATTCTTCGGATAATTCTGATTTAAAAGTGCTTGTATACACAAATCTAGAGTGCGTGATGAATTGAAGACTGGAACGATAACCGAAACAAATGGTAAACCGTCCTCCATGGATAATACATGATCTTGTCTTTTTACTTTGACATTTATTTGTTCTCCTCTGAGCTGGCGTATGCTTATTGTTTTCTCAATCGATAAGAGAAGTTTTTCTTCTACTATTTCAGGTGTGTAGTGAGTACGAACGTAGTCATAAGCATTTTTCGACAATGTATTCTGTAATTCAACGTCTTTGAGAAGTTTGATTGTTTTATTTGCAAAATCAATAGGCGCATCAGCAACCAATAAATGAACTTCATCAGTTACATCCATTCCCTGAATACCAATTGATGTTGTTACTATCGGAATGCCGAACATCATTGCTTCACCCACTTTCCCTTTCAATCCCGCACCATAACGCAAGGGAACTATTGAAACGTGTGCTTTTTGCAAGTACGGTTCCGTTTCAGGAACCCAGCCAACAACTTGTACAGATTCGCTTGCAAGTGCTTTAACTTTTTCTGTTGGTGCATTGCCTACAATGATAAGTTTTACACCAGATATTTCCTCTCTTATGACGGGAAATATTTTCTCGTGAAAAAATAAGACAGCGTCTTCGTTAGGTTGGTGCCAGAATCCCCCGATGAAAAGCAGTGTATTGCGTTCTATGTTATTATTGTTTCTTGTAATTGGTTTTAGCTTATGAATGTTTGGGATTACGTGAACACAAAGTTTCGGATCTTCCTTAAGCAATATTTGTCTATCTTGTTCAGTCACAGTCCATATAATATTTGCATCTCTGTAAACTTGTAATTCACTATTTTTTGTCTCTAAAGCTTTACGTTGTAAATCTTTACTCTTAAGCACCTCTGCCATCTGAAGCTCACGTGCGAAATGAATATCTACGGTGTCAATAATCACCGGAAGGTCGGGACGAATCTTCTTAACCAATGCCGACTGACGGAGAGCGGTATCGAAAAACTCGAATATTATTACAAAAAAATCGTCTTGCAGAATATTTTCGAGTTTGTAGTCCTTGAAAAAGACGGTAACACCAAGTTTTTGAAGAGCATGCACATATCGGTAATCGGCGTGGGCATCGTCTTCATAGTACCGTTCCGTCACGAAAGTAACATCAAAGTGTTTTCGCATTAGTTCAATCGCAGTAATGAATCTCAGGTGCCCTGAGCCGCGATCGTACCAAGGAAGACTTCGGGAGATAATCAATATATGTTTGCGTTTATTCATAATCGATCAAAGATATTTTTAAGTCGCCCTTCCATTACATCCCAACTATATTCGGCGATGCACTTAGCCCGTGCTTTTTCACCAAGTTCATGTACTTCATTAGGATGAGAGAAAACCCATTCAATTTCATACGCGAGTGATTCAATATCTTCTGGCTCAATGATAATGCCACAACCGTCAAGAATACTGGGGAGATCGGAAACGTTTGTTGCAATAATCGGTTTCGCCATTGCCATTGCATCGAAAACTTTTGCGGGGATCTGACCCGTTGTCTGTTTAACGCGCCTTTGAGGAATAACAACGAGATCAGCGATACTTAAATAACGCGGCACCTCAGTAAAGGGTATCTGATCAAATAGGATAACCTTTTCCCCACCCAACTCCTGCAACTTCTTCTCATATTTAACATCAGACCCCTTGCCTACTATAATAAAACGGATATCATCCCGTCTCAGAAATGTAATTGCCCGAATGACTTCCTCCAAACCCTTATGTGGTCGTGGAGTACCGAGGAACATAATGATTTTCTTATTTTGAATTCCGAACTTGTAACGTAGAGAGCGACCATCGTGTTTAGATGGATCGAGATAACAAGTATCTCTACCGTGAGGTATGATAACACCCCCAAAGCGCTGCTGAAGTTGAGTAGAAACTGTCGTGATTTCATTTGCCATCCATATAAATCCTTGAATCCATTTTGTATGATGGTACCCTATAGGATTCAGAAATGAATGTCCCTTTATTTTATTCCAATCTTCCGGTTTGTACCACGATGTTTCGAGATCATCGATATCAAGAACAATCGGTTTCCAAGAGAATAATTTCTTGAGTATCCCAATTCCATAACTTGAGAAACGGAGTTTAGATGCATAAATTACATCACCAGAGATATGTTTAAGAAGATCCTTTACCGACCCGAAATATTCTGGAAATTTCCCACCCTTTACCGTGTAATATTTAAATTCACCAGTATCGCAAGGTTTCCAGATTGTGGAGCCAAACGAGGGGAATTGTGTTCCGAGGATTTCGACATCATAGCGTCGTTGCAAAACTTTCCCGAGAAGATATGCTCTTCCAAGGCAATTATGTCCCATGTCAAAACTGAGTATGGAAATTTTCATCTATCTTTTTTCATCGGTTCT
>JACQYX010000187.1 GCA_016207985.1 Ignavibacteriales bacterium
ACATATTCGACAAAATCCATCCAAAATACTTTTATTGCCGATGGAGAAATACCAACATCGTCCAACTTAGTATACATCCAGGGAGGTATTGGATATCGTGCGTTGGTGCGTTTCGACTCATTACCTCTTCCGAATCTTGTCTCTATTACTAAAGCCACACTTGAGCTGGTAGCTAACACGACTGATCCATCGGTGAACATTTATGGTAATGACTCACTTATCGTATATCTTTCACGGAAAAACACTCCACCTTATGATTCGTTAGTCCTCGGGACGATATGTGCACCCGATACAAGTGGATCACAAAAATTATATCGTGCCGATATAAGAGCGATGGTTCAACAATGGAATATCCGAGAACCAAACAACTGACTCGTTATCAAATCTTATAGTGAATACACTTCGTTCGACCGTTTCGGTTTCTATGGAAGCTCAGCAATTGATTCGCTTCGTCCCAAACTTTCAATAACATATACAAAACTACCATAATATGACTACGAAAATTCAGAGATTTCTTTATTCATCGTGTTTAACGTACATGCTTTTTATCGGCTGTCCGTTAATTGCAGGAAACGGCGGCTCAGGATATTCGAGATACGGAATAGGTGATTTAAGTTATTTCGTATCGAGTCGGGCTGCAGGTATGGGTGGCACCGCCATCGGTGTTCTATCGGGCACAACAATTAATCGATTCAATCCGGCGGCGTGGACACAAATAAATCGTACCAGATACTCGATAAGCACTTTGTATGAAGGATTTGCAACAACCGATGGCATTAATTCGGCATACTTGAGCGGGATGTATTTCAATGGCTTCATGATTGCCATCCCCATCGCTGCGAAATATGGTATTACGGTTGCGCTTGGATTCAATCCTTATAGCCGGGTAAATTACAACGTTATAACACCCAGCTCATTCGATACGCTAAAATACGACATTCAATACCTTGGTGATGGTGGAATTTCATTGGGACATATCGGATTATCCTATAGAATTGGAAACGAATTTCACATCGGGGCAATGCTCAATTATTATAATGGGATATTAAATTTCTCGACAAAGCAAATATTCAGCGGCTCTAATTATACCGATGCCGAAGTCACGCGTACCGTTCATGCCAATGGTATTGGAATGACCGTTGGTATTTTGTACAGCGGAATTAAAAAATTAATGAACCTTTCTGAGGCACATTCATTCAACACTGGCTTAGTGTTTTCAACATCCTCACTGCTTAAAGCTACCGAGGAAAAATACTATACCTATAAATTCCCGACAATTACTTCTCGCGATACCGGAACCGCAATAGATAAAGATATGCGGATATCATATTCATTGGGTGGCGGTTTTTCATATTCAACAGAGCGTTATCTTTTTGCTGCTGATATCTATTATCGGAATTGGGACAACTTTACTATTGGTGGTATCAAATCATCCGAAATTCGCGATAGCTATCGACTCAGTATCGGCGGCGAGATGCTGCCGAAAAGAGATCCATCAGTTTCTTACTGGCAGCGAGTGGCATACCGCTTGGGATTCTTTTATAACTCCACATATTACAGAATTAAAGGTGAACCAATTAATGAATTTGGAATTACAGGCGGTTTCGGTACACCGATCTTTGGTGAGACACGGATGAACATCGGAATTGAATATAGTTTCAGGGGAACAACAAATCAGCAGCTGCAAAAAGATAATATAATCCGAGCCTCATTCACATTGAGCGGCGGTGAACTATGGTTCGAGCGTCCTGAACAAGAATAACCTGAGGTAAAATTATGATTGCATTGGGTGCGGATCACGCTGGATACGAATACAAAGAGAAAATAAAAGAACTTCTGAAATCAATGGGAATCGATTTTAAAGATTTTGGGACTAACTCCAGCGAATCAACCGATTATCCTGACTACGCAATAAAAGTAGCCCAGAGCGTTGGCACAGGAAAGGCGGAATATGGAATCCTCATTTGTGGTACTGGAATTGGAATGTCGATAGTTGCAAACAAATTTAAAGGTATTCGCGCTAGTAACGTTGAGTCTGTCGATGGAGCTCGATTTGCACGAGCGCATAATAATGCAAATATTCTTGCAATCGGTTCACGGCTGACAAAGTGGGAAACCGTCGAAGAGATTGTTAAGGTTTTCCTGACAACTAACTTTGAAGGCGGTAGGCACGAACGACGAGTGCAAAAAATTCATTCATTAACTAATCTGTAAACAAAACAAAATCCAATAAAACGTGATGGGGAAGCTATGAACAACCTGATCAATAGTGATCCTGAAATTTTCAGTGCAATCCGAAACGAAATCAACAGACAAAATACTAAATTAGAGCTTATTGCATCCGAAAACTTTGTCAGCCTGGCTGTACTTGAAGCATTAGGTTCGGTTATGACGAATAAGTATGCTGAGGGTTATCCCGGTAAACGGTACTATGGCGGTTGCGAATTCGTCGATGTTGCAGAAAACCTTGCAAGAGATCGAGCTAAGAAACTGTTCGGTGCAGAGTATGCTAATGTTCAGCCGCACTCCGGCTCACAAGCGAATATGGCTGTCTATTTCACATTTGTAAAACCGGGTGATAAGGTGATGGGGATGAACCTATCTCACGGTGGACATCTTACACACGGCTCGCCCGTAAATTTTTCGGGGCAGCTTTACAACTTTGTTGCTTACGGAGTGAAGAAAGAGACCGGCTATATCGATTATGACGAGGTTGAATCGATTGCAACACGTGAAAAACCAAAGATGATTACGGTTGGTGCAAGCGCCTACTCACGCAACATCGATTACAAAGCATTCCGCCAGATCGCTGATAAAATTGGAGCGTTTCTTTTTGCCGATATAGCACATCCAGCAGGACTTATAGCGAAGAAACTGTTGAACGATCCTCTTCCCCACTGCCATGTAGTAACTTCAACAACGCACAAAACACTTCGTGGTCCCCGCGGCGGTTTGATTTTGATTGGAAAAGATTTCGAGAATCCATTCGGGGTTGTCGCTCCGAAATCCGGAAGAAGGAAAATGATGTCGGAACTTATTGACTCGATGGTTATTCCAGGCATTCAAGGCGGTCCTCTTATGCACGTGATTGCAGCTAAGGCAGTTGGTTTTCTTGAGAATCTGCAACCGGAATTCGAAACGTATGCAAAGCAAATCATCAAAAATGCACAGGCACTTGCAAAAAAATTGACGAGTCTCGGAGTTCTTAAGAATATCGGAAATCTTGATATTACCCGGCAAGTAGAACAAAAAGTAAAAGAGTTATGCTCAAAGTTTCCACTTTACGAAGATTTAATGAATTGAAAAAAACTTCCCGTAATAACGGGATTTAATCCCATGTTCAAAAAAGAAAAAGTTACTCAGGAATCCTCGAAATTATCAGATGAGGCAAATTCAAATGAAAAAGAGATGTCCTTTCTCGATCATCTCGAGGAACTTCGCTGGCGGATAGTCAAAGCCCTTATAGGATGTGTCGTAGCTATTGCTATTTGTGCTTTCTTCTCCGACTGGCTCATTAACGAAGCAATCATCCGACCAAGTCTTTCGACAAATCCACCACTGAAGCTTATCAATACGATCCCGTATGGACAGATTACGTTCTATATGATCGTAATCCTAATGTCCAGCATTATCATCAGCTCACCGTGGATTCTGTACCAAATGTGGAAATTTATTCAGCCGGGATTACTCCCCAAAGAACGAAGATATATCTTCGGCATCGTCTTCTTCACAACTATTTGTTTCCTGTCGGGTGTGGCATTCGCTTATTTTATCATGCTGCCGTATATGCTTCAGTTCTTCGCGACTTTTGGAACCTCCGGCATCCAAAATATGATCTCAATTCATGAGTATGCCAGCTTTGTACTGCAGCTGATTTTAATCTCAGGATTGATTTTCGAGCTCCCGATGGTTTCTTATTTCCTTGCCCGACTTGGAATACTGACACCTAAATTCATGCGGAAATATCGTCGACATGCGATTGTTGTAATCCTGATCGTTGCTGCTATTGTTACCCCAACAACTGATCCATTTACGATGGGAGTATTCTCCATCCTTATGTTGTTACTTTATGAACTCAGTATCTGGATTGCGAGTGTGGCAAAACAAAAACGCGATGCAGTAGAATTAGCAGGTTAGGAGAAATCTGGATTTATTAAAAAATGTTGAAAAAAAGTTTATGGACTTAAAATACATACTGAACCCTATACGAAATGAGCTTGATAAGTTTGACGATCATTTCAAGGAAGCAATGCGCTCGAAAGTTGCATTCGTGGATATGATTGCACGGTATATTGTAAGACAAAAAGGAGAACGAATTCGTCCTGCGCTCGTATTTCTCACGGCTAAGGCATGCAGTAATGTGAACGATAGCACTTACCGCGGTGCATCGCTTGTAGAGATTCTGCATACCGCAACGCTTATCCACGACGATGTTGTCGATGATGCTGATACGAGGCGTGGCTTTCCATCCATCAATGCAATATGGAAAAAGAAGATTGCAGTTCTAATGGGAGATTACATGCTTGCGAAGGGATTGCTTCTCTCGCTGAATAATAACGATTTCCAATTTTTAAAGATTACATCAGATGCCGTCCGACGAATGAGCGAAGCTGAAATTTTACAAATCAAGAAAAGCAAAGATCTCGACATCGATGAGCCGACTTATCTGAAGATTATTTCAGGCAAAACTGCCTCGCTTTTTGCCACTTGCTGCGAGATAGGAGCGGCGAGTGCAATACAGGACGAGACAATTCAGCAAAGGATGCGAACCTATGGTGAAAATTTAGGTATGGTTTTTCAGATACGGGATGACCTGCTTGATTACATCGGCAGAAAAAGCATTACCGGTAAACCGACCTGATTAG
>JACQYX010000188.1 GCA_016207985.1 Ignavibacteriales bacterium
AACCAATATAGCAATCCATTACGCTTCACATATTTACCCATTTCAATTCTACTTTAGTCCGATTCAAACAATTTCCATCGTATCCGAGAAGCAGGTTAATTGAATATTTCAATTCTACTTTAGTCCGATTCAAACCAATGCTGCTGCGTTCGTCCAATCCACATCGTTCGTATTTCAATTCTACTTTAGTCCGATTCAAACCTGGTCAGCAGATGCTAATGGGGATGTTGTTGTTAAATTTCAATTCTACTTTAGTCCGATTCAAACCAGAAATATTGATAATAACCTGCCTTAGCCAAACCAATTTCAATTCTACTTTAGTCCGATTCAAACGTTGATTCATCTCTGAAATTTGCTGCGATGACTTAATTTCAATTCTACTTTAGTCCGATTCAAACAAAGCGGAGTTAAAGAATGGCGTGGGAAATAACATTATTTCAATTCTACTTTAGTCCGATTCAAACTCTATTTGCTAGTATCATTGTCCATACTCCTTCTCTATTTCAATTCTACTTTAGTCCGATTCAAACCAATACTATGAAAATGTGCCTGCTAAACAATTGAGAATTTCAATTCTACTTTAGTCCGATTCAAACCCACTTAAAATCCCATAAAAAATATGCCTTTCGGCACTTATACTCTTGCTCAAATCGTCAACCCATAATAGTGCAAAAACAATGGGGGGCTGACGATTCTCTAAATAATCGTATTTATTTCCCTCTTTTCAAGTCCCATAGTTTCCTTTTCCATATCATACTCAGCCCTTAATTTGTAAAATAATACTGAGTCTTTATCTCCCCTTATTCGCTTCTTCAAACCCACCTGCATCTCAGCAAACTTTCCATCCGTCAACTCACCCTCAAACACGCTGTTCTGAACCCAATGTAAGTACTGCCGCAGATATTTGCAAACCCGCGCTACACGCCTTTCTTCAACATCATATACAACAATCAAATACATAACAATTCTACCGTCTTGCTATTTTGCTATTTTTCCATTTGCTATTATTTATTTTCACCACCATGCTCTGAACGCTTTATATTCTTCACCACCAACTAAATGATTCACTAACTTATAAGCTTCCAATCGCAGCAAATGCCGATAAGAAACATTTCGTCCAAGCCCGCGATGTTTGATCGTTGTCTTTAAACGCTCGTCATATTCCTGCAGAACAATTTTTCTACCGCTTTCCTCTAAGTAACAAAAATTCAGCTCTTTTCTAAAATGTTTTTCCTGAATCTGTTTATTGTTTAGTAACTTGAAAATCATTTTATCTGCAATAATCGGTTTGAAAATCTCGCTTACATCGAGCGCTAGCGAATATCTTCTTTCTCCCGGACCATGGAGATAACTTATTGTTGGGTTCAGATGGGTATGATATAATTCGCTCAATACGGTTGTATATACCAAGCTGTTGCAAAACGAGATCAATGTGTTGATCGCATTATCGGGTGGATGCTTCACACGTTTCTCAAGCGCGTACTCCTGTCCAACGATCTCACCCCAGCATCGGTAATATCGTTCACGGATATTTCCTTCCAATCCCATCAGTTCCTGTGTTGTGCTTGTTCCCCCGACAGACTCACGCAACTGCTCAATATCATTGATGGCTTGTAAAAGGTTTCCTTCTACCGAGCTATTACCTTGTTGAAGGAAACCTTTTTCCTGCCCACCCTGCTGCCGAGATGGATTTGAATAGTATTGTAAATTCTTCAATATATTATACGATGCCGCATCAATAATTTCCCGAGCAATCACCAATCGCCTATGAGTATCGAGATATGCTTTAACTTGCTCAACAATTGTTGTCCCCGAGGGAAGATAATCTCTCGGTGTAAAACTGCCAGCGTAGTATCCATAATAGTTAAAAATATGCAGCGGAATCTTTTGCTGTGCGAGGAAATTGAAGAAGCGTGAGTTGAAATCCATTTCACCGAAGCAATAAAACGCTTCGATGTCCTCCACCGGTATCGGCTTCCGTACAACCCTGCCTGTCTTTGGATCCGCCTCAGATTCGTCAGTGAATCCTGCGAGTATATCTTCATCTATAGCCGGATCAATTGTAACCTCGCTTACCGATCCGTCCTCATCTTTCTCTTTCTGTACCGGCTCGAAGTAAATCGTATTCTCTTTCCTTCTCAGCCGTCCAGATGTCATTATGTAGTATGGTCGTTTCATTTTTTAAATTAGGAAATAGTAAATGGCAGATAGCAAATTTGAATGTACAAATCTTAATGCTTGTTTTGTAAATAATGGATAAGTCCTGATAGTTGTTTTGAAATAGATATACCCTAAATCAAAGGCTACATATAGTTGACTTTTTAATTCACCGATCGATCCTTTAGCATGATAAAGAAATGCGGCAAATTCTTTCTTAGTATGCCATTCATAACCTTCTGCTATATTCGACATCACCGACACGGATGCACGTTGCATTTGATCTTTTAATCCGTAATCTTTATGAAATTGTTCCTTTGATGTTAAACTGTAAATTGTTTTTGTCTTCTCGCATCTCGCCATACAGGCATATCCTCAAACCGTTCAAACTTCATTTCCATCTCCTCTCATAATTTGGAATCTATTATTTGAAATTTATTATTATTGTTAGCTCCAGCACAGCTCATAATAACTGCACGTTTTACAAAACTTTTTATTGAGTCGCTCCGGAGGTTTCTCGGATGCGATAATACGTTCAATATCTTCCATAGCTTTCAACAATTCTTTTTCCTTCTGTTCCGTTAATATGACCGTTGTTTTCTGCTTAAGTTTTGGATAATCTATTTCACCCCTCAATCCAATCTTGTCATCTTGATATTCATCTATCTTGCCATCCGCCATCTGCAATTTGTCATTTGCCATCTGATATTTGTTATCTGCTATTTTAATTCCTTTATGTTTCAGATACCACAAATAATACCGCACCTGCATCTCGTGTGCCTTCTCTACCGAATCGCTCTTTTTCACCTCGTGGATGATGCCGGTTTTGTCATCCAGCCAATCTATATTGATTACACCATCTATATCGATTCCTTTTTCTTCACGGGAGTAAGATGACTCGTCTATGACTTTACCAAGATACACCAAATCCGATGTCTGCTCCATCTGCAAACCGTGGGTAAAAAGCCAGAGCTCCCTCTTACATACATAGTAATAGTTAATATGAGTACCAGTAATCATCTCAGCAAAAGGTTTCCTTTGGCTAAGTTTGAACCAAGATAAAGGAAACCTTTTTCTATGTATTCACGCGCCATATCAAATTTCGTTTCAGTATATTCATTCACATACGATAAATAGTCTTTCTTAATGCCGCCTGCAGCATCGATGATTGGTTGGATATTGCAGAGTAAAAGGTTTCCCCTTAGATGAAGGTCACCTTCATCAGTGTTTTTGCTTTGCGGAAGGAAACCTTCTTCTCGAAACTGTTTGAAATTCGACCATCGCCAATCTCCTGCATTTTTCACTAAACGTCCAAATTTCGGGTTGAGATGAATATATGCCGAGAGCAACAATAGATAATCGTCTGAAGCGATATGTTTTATTTTATACGGTCCTTGAAACAAATGACCGTTCCGATTATTAATCAGGTTAAATCTTTTTGCATACGATGTAGCCAGCGTTCCCATCATCTTGGATATCTTGCCGCCGTCTTCCTGACGTAGAATAAAATGATAATGGTTTCGCATCCAGCAATACACTACGATTGTTACTTTGTATTTAGTTGCATATTCACCAAAGCGGCTAAGAAAAAACAAGTAATCGCGCTCATCGTTGAAAATTCTTTGTCGGTTATTCCCACGGTTGTAAATATGGTACAACTCGTTATCTGTTATTTTAATTATTCTATCCATCGTAGAATCGGCGCTAAAGGTTTTCTTTAGCATCGTTTATACTCAGATAAAGGAAACCTTTTGCTAAGCCTTTATTATGTTTGATAAATTGCATTAGAGAAAATTACAGTCCGTTTCAATATCTTTTTTCAATCCATCTTCATAAGAATAAATACCAACATAGTTCTGTAAATACAGGAAGCCATACTTAAATTCGTTACCATCTGAATAATTCTTCAGTAGTCCAATCTGATTTTTGTTATTCCAAACACTGAAAGAAAACCTTCCAAGAATAGGTGACAAAATCTTCAAATTTATTTTCCTGCCAATGAAATCATCATCTCGGTTTTCGATTATGGATGTATATAGTTCCCACACCCTTGAACCACTTACATTACACTCATTTTCACTGATCACTTTCGACATTTGCAGAAATCTCAACTCACTATTAATAAAATTGTGCACATCAACATCTAAAGGTACAAATACACTCACCGTATTACCTTTTATCAGCTCGAATTGTTTATGCACTTCTTGAAATTCTAATCTCTTAATTTGACTTTGAAAATCCGAGAGGTTACCAGCCATGTTTTGATCCTGGTTGTCTTGATTGATATCCTCGAATACTTTATCATAAAACGAATCGAAGTTTTTCTCAGTAAGAATTTTCTGGTATAACTCAAGATCAATATGTTGCTTATGTCGCAGGTCTGCCCTGTATGTTTTTAATCTATCTTTTGAATCAAAAAGAATAAGTTCAGAATTAGATTTTGATGCATTCCTATTTATTCTACCAGCCAGCTGTTCCTCTGCGTCAACAATTGATTTGTCTTTGAAGCCAATATCCATGTCAATATCCAAGCCTGCCTCTACGACCTGCGTACACACAACAACAATTTTTCCGAAATTACTATCATCCGATTTCAGATAATCAATGATCTCTTTCCTCCTCGGTTCCAGAACAGTTCCGGACACGATAAATTTCTTATTATCTGAAAATCGCTTATCCTTAACCAACCTTTCGTAGAACTCTTGGGCAGAGATTTTCGTAACAAAGTCTACTATTACTTTAACCCATTTTTATTTTTTGTAGTATGTTTCTGAATGTTCGTAAACAATAGATAACAAATTCTCCGATGAATATTCCTCCGATTTGAGATAATCAAAGTTAAAGACAACCCTATTCTTGAAATTAGGATTCTGGAAATAATTATCCTTGTTCTCGACAAGATACACCTTGCTGATCTTGGGTAGCGTGGCAGACATTACAATGAAAGTAATGTTAAACGACTCCGAATAAGAATTCAACAAATAATTTATTTTATCCCACTCGGATGGTGTATACGATTGTATCTCATCGATGATGACGATTGAATTTGCAACACGATGGAGTAGATAGTTTACCTCCTTCTCATTTGAAGTAAGAATATCGAAAAACCTGATGTGAGAAATTAAACTGATTGGATAATTCACAAAAAGATTATCTAGATAGTTCTTCCTTTTCGTTCCATAGTCTTCGCCGTCTCCGCTATCATGATATGGTGCTTTTGAATGAATCTCTGCAAGTTCATCTTGATCGAGACGCAGATTCTCCCTGATGAATTTAGCCGTTTGAGTGATCAGTGTTGTGAAAGGGAATACATAGAATACTTTTGTCACATCCTTACGCGATTTCAGTAGTTCAGCCAAACATAGAACAGAGAGATTGGTCTTTCCCGAACCTGTGGGTGCTTCAATGTAAAAGAGTCGTTTATCTTTATTTCGTTCAAGATTAGACAATACTTCACATGATAATTTTTGTCTCAACAAATTGATATTCTGGTTAGAGATGGATTGAAGATTCTCAAATGACTCTCTTTTGTAATTATCCTTTCTTTCAAGCAGGTCATGATTATATGAAATACTATATACACCTTCATATAATTTCTTCTGTAACTCGTCGTCTATAATTCCAAAGTCATCACATTTTATTTCAAGCATAAACTCATTAGTCGCGTAGTAATCTGAGGCAGTCAACAACGATGAATTAAGTTTTATGAGTGTGTAGAGATTGAAGGAAGACTTTGTATTATTCAGCAATCCGAATACTTTATCCTTCTTTTCAAGAATATTTTTGAGATGATTATTGTTTATGCTATCCGCAGTGTTAAGCAAATTCAAATAACCTGATAAAGAAGCGATAATATCTTCTTCGAATTCCACTTTCTCAGGATTGGATATTTCTCCATGGTGTTTTACAATCGGATGAGCAAATAGGAACACAAGTAAGAAAAGAAATGCCTTATCGGACTGCCCGAAAGAAGATTTCTCCAATTCTTTAAAAGCGTTGGCAATGAATAGGTATGCGCCCAGGAATGAATGATCTGAACCAATTCCATTTTTCACTCGATTGAATTTCTCGTTTTCCATTTTCTTGACTTGGAAATTTTCATTCACTTTCCCAAGATCGTGATAGAAAATTGATTTAAGGAAAAGCGATTTGACATAAACCGATTCCTTCTCCGAGTATGTATCTAAATTGGTTTTGCAAACATCAGCGACCATTCGGTC
>JACQYX010000189.1 GCA_016207985.1 Ignavibacteriales bacterium
CGATTACATTCTCCAGAAACTCGCCGGTTTCAGCATCGCTAATTCTTCCGGCAATAATTGTCTTATGCTCAATCTGGGCTGATATATCTTTAAACGGTACCGCTATTATTATGCAGAGAAGAAAAAATAGCAAAGCTATCACCTCATCATTGAAAGCGGAAAAGCTAACTTAATATCCATCTCAAATCCTTTAACGATAAGGTACATTTTTTCTGAGCCATCAAGAAAATGGTACCCGGCTTCGAGTGGATTTCCCTTCCTATTGGTAAAATGGAACATCGCAAAAATTGTTTCATGCATTGTTAGTTGGTCTCTTCTTTTTCCCCAGACATACTTTGGCTTAATAAATTTTCCTTTATCGTTCACTAAAAAAATTCTATCTTCTAAATTTGTAATATCAGGTATATAGATGGGCCACCTTTTATTGTCAATCCTAATTAAAAACATTAAAGAATCTATTTGCAATTTATCGCAAAAAAAATTTCCCCTTGAATCTACAAATCTATTAGTCTCCCAATCAATGTAAATACCAACATTATCACGAAGGAGCATATCGGTATTAAAACGAAATTCCTCATCTTTCCAACGATTCGCTAATTGGGCATTCCGCTGGATCGCAATAATGACTGATGGATAGTAAGGTGTCGCAATAACCTTGATGCTTGTATAGATATCAAAGTAGTTATGTGACATTGATGCAGCAATAATCGTTAATGCATCATGGTAATCCCATTCCGTTGACGATCGTCTGGTAATAATATCGTATTGATTGCTGGAAAAGTAGATACACCCTGGTAATAGAGTAACAATTATTAACAATATATAATAAATCCTTATCATTATTTAACTAATTTAACCAACATTCATTTTAAATAATCTATCTCTACATCTAACTATTAAGTTGAGGGCTATTTAAAATATTACCCTTGCAAGACTCTCTTCACTTATTCTTACAAATACTATGAATGACCGCAAGAACAAATTGCTTTTAATCTAGTACCATAGCTTTCACAGTAACATGAAGCAGGGGGACCACCAGTGCAACTGCAACAATCACCATCACAACATATACTACAACTAACCTCACCCGGTGGTCTAGCGTATGCTTGTTGAGCAATAGTCATTATAATTACCAACATTGTGCACACAACCACTATTCCAAATAATAGCATTCTCATATTCTATCACCTCCTTTCTTTTTAAGATTGCCCTGCAAGAGTAATGTAATAATTCATTACTTATCTTTCAAGAAGTTTTATCTTTAAAATATTTAAAAAACATAACACTTGAATTATCAGCTATGTAAATATTGCCATCTTTGTCTACATCGAACGAAAAGGGGTAACAAATCCCCTCTTGCCTTGGAACACTTAGAATAATTTTTCCTTTGATATTCCCACTCGAATCAAATTTGTATATTATATTCGAAGGGATTAAAAGTAAATATAGATAAAGGTCTTTTCCACAAATTAAGGATATATTTAACAGTTTAGCTTGAACTTTTATTGTTAATTCAGGAATTACGAGTCTATTTCTTGATATCTTATTTGCACCCTCGTAATAATTATCAATAATACATGAATCGGGAAATAAATAAGCAACATGAAGATTATCATTATTATCCAAAGCGAAATCAAATTGATAATGCTTTTTCATTGACTCGTAGTTTATAACCTCATTCGGTTTGGAAATACTTGTTAACTTCTCACCATTATTGTTAAATACAGAAAGTAATTTTTCTTTCTCATTAGTCTTCAGATAAATTTGCCCTTTTGAATTTGCAACAAAGTTTGAGCCGAAGAACTCAGATGGATATATTAACTGAAGTAATTTTAGATTCTCATCGTAGCATTTTACTCGTTTGTTTAATGTTTCCAAAATATAAATGTTGTTGTCATTTCCTGTTGTGATCCAATATGGGTATAGAAAATCGTTTGCACTCTGACCTGCTTTACCGACTCTTTTAATAAATTTTCCATTCTTATCAAAACGTAGAATTCGATTATTACCTAAATCAGAGATATAGATATCCCCATTATTGCCGAGTGTTAAATGCGGCTGAGAAAATATTTCATTCTCGCGTCCGTTTTTATTCCCAATGACAGATTCAATTTGATAATAAAGCTCTTTTATATTTTCACAATGCACAGTTCGTTGTTCAACAATTAACTGAGATTGTTTGCCTGGACTAAGAATGAAAAAGAATAAAATACTTATTAAAAGTAGTACAATCATTAATATAATTATTTTGTTTACAGGCATAAATATTACTTTACTTTTCCGAAGGATGAATACTCAAACTTGGTTGAAACAATATTAATAACTTTTTTCAACATAGACTCTTCGTCATCGTCGATTGATTCAAAATAGACAACGTCTGCTGCATGATTTACAAGAATACTCGTTGTTGGTTTTTTTAGGTAGGCAATTGTGCAATATTCAGATTCAGCGAGAATAATATCGGAGGAGAAAAAATATTGACCGGTATATTTTTTCTCATTTAAAAACTTTTTCGCTTCATGGAATGGTGTACTTGCTTTATAAATATAAATCAAATCAAGTCTCTCAGGAAATAGAGAGAACATTTTATTCAAAGTTTCAACGCGGGCTGACTCACCCTTGCAAAAATAACACGTTGGATCAACCAACGTTAGCAAAGCCATACGGTTCAAGAGTATATCTTTCAATCTTTTATCTTCATTAGTTTTTAAATCGTACAGTCTAATGTAGCCAATGTGCGTGGCTGGCTTGAGTTGAGTATCAAACTCTTCCTTAGAAAAAACAATCTTGTTATATCCAAGAACCTCTGATTCTACTAATTGTCGGATCATATGTTCATTAAGGAATGAGGAAAAAACAAAGCGTATCGTGTCTGACTCATCTATCATTAAAAGACCGCCGTTATTATTTTTAATATTAAATAGGTCGGTAAGATAATCTGACGAGTCATTTATAAGCGGTAATGAAAGATTTAATCTTTTCCGATATCGTTCAACTAAATCATACTCTGTTGCATTTACGATGCAGACAATTAATAATCCACGATGAACATACTTTTGATAAAGTAGATCAAGATAACTAAGTTCTCTTAAGAAACTTTTACGGTTTTGATTTGGAAAAGCAACGAGAAGTTTAAATTTGCTAGTCATTGATGATAAAGAACATAGCTCTAATATTTTATTCTTATTGAAAATCTGGCCGTAGCGGAAACCATCGAAATTCGGTTCTTCATGCCTTTTGATAATCAGAGAACCCTTTATAAAGAAAAATAAAATAAGTCCATTAATTAGCAGAACAACAATAACTGTTGTATAGAATGCTCTCCTACTTACTTTATTCAAAGACTGTTGTATTTTATTTAAAATTGTCAATTAATTTAACCTTCAAAAATGTGCTTCAGTTTTTCATTTAGAATTTGAAGTCCCTCGTCTGTGGGAATATTTTTATTTGTGAAAGCTATCTTTCCATCTTCATCTATTAAAAATACCTCAGGTTCCTTTTCGATCTGATAAAGCTTTCTCACATCTCCACCGTCCAATAAAACAGGGATATTTAGTTTTGTATGTATCAAGAATTTTTCAATCTCATCCAACCCGGATGAACAGACACCAATAAATTTTATTTTGGTACTGTCATACTTTGATTTTATCATATACCAAAGTGGGGCTTCCTCAGCACAAGAATTACAATTCGTATTAAAGAAAAATAGAATAAGAACCTTCCCTCTTAGGTTTTTAATATCTACTGACTCACCTTTTGTACTAAGTAGTTCAAATGTTGGGGCATGGTCTCCAGTTTTTATTTTTCCATTTTGTGAGAGTACTTCATAATTCACGAAACTATTATAAAGGATATAAAGAAGTAATCCCCCTATAAAGCAAATAGATATCCATTTTAAAAATACTTGGGTTTTTAAATTCTTTTGTTTTTCCACATATTTAACCTTTGTTATTCAATAATCAATTTCATCCGCCATTACCCAAATATAATGTATAGAAGTGTTTAACTGTATAGTAAAATTTGTGATTTTTTTGTGGCAAATCTTTGATTTTTTTTGTAACAAATTTTGCGACAAGGCGTGTAACTTGTTATGTTACTACAAGTTGAAGTAAGTAATTCCCCTCGCGGGATTTTACACATTAAAACTTTAATTCAGTATAAAATTATGAACTTACGGATTTTAGTCGATCAACCCATGCTTAACATCATAATGTGGAAATTTAAGCGAAAATTGATGAGGATGTGTAATGAAGGATATGGATTCAAAGGCAAAAGAAGTTATCACTCAAGCAGGTTATGGAAAATATATCCGTCACGGCGTTACGCATCCGTTAGGAATTGATGCGCACGATATCTGGGCAAGTGATATTACCGATAGCTGGAATATTGTGATTTCGGTATTAGGATTGAAGATGATGTTCTAGTAACAGAACCAGGTTATGTAGTGATGACGAAGGATGTACCGAAGGCACTTTGCGTTGTTGAAACATTGATGCAAAAAAGGTGACTGTTCGGTCACCTTTTCCGTTGACGTATTGTAGAGTCTGACTCGCTATATCCAAATCTGGCGGAAGCGGAACGTCTTTAAAGTCTAGTTATGAGCCGGATTCTACGTCCCCGCACTGTAATCGTCCATGTACTTTTTCTGCTCAGATGTCAACTTATCAATCTTCAAACCCATAGTTGCTAATTTAACACGAGCGATTTCCTGATCTTGCTCGACAGGTATATCATATACTTTATTCTCGAGGCGCTTACCGTGTTTATGAATCTCTGCCAACCGAAGCTGTGACATAAACTGGTTTGCAAACGACATATCCATAACTTCCGATGGATGTCCTTCTGCCGCCGCGAGATTTACGAGTCGTCCTTTTGCGAGAATATAAATCTGCTTACCGTTTTTCAATGTGTATAATTCATTATTTGGTCGAATTTCTTTCACTGATTTTGCGAGCTTGCCGAGATGGTTAAGATTCACTTCGCAATCGTAATGTCCGGTGTTACAAACGATTGCACCTTCTTTCATCATTCTAAAATGACGATCAACGATTATATCCTTTACACCAGTTGCAGTGACAAACACATCACCAATCTTTGCCGCCTCATCCATCTTCATAACTCTCATTCCATCAAGCGTGGCTTTGAGTGCGGCAGTGGATTTAACTTCGGTTATAATTACATTAGCTCCAAGCCCTCTTGCTAGCATTGCTACGCCCTTGCCGCAATGTCCATAACCGGCAACGACAAAATTCTTTCCGGCTAACAGAATACTTGTAGCACGTAAGATACCATCGAGAGTCGATTGACCTGTACCGTAGACATTATCGAAATCCCATTTAGTCTCAGCATCGTTCACTGCGACTACTGGATATTTCAATGCCCCGTCTCTTGCCATAGCTCGCAGACGATGAACACCGGTTGTGGTTTCTTCTGTCCCGCCTATAACGTATTTCTTTGCAAACTCCGGATGCTTATTGTGAATTGTAAATATCAGATCGGCACCATCATCGAGTGTAAGATTGGGATGGATTTTTAACGTCTCCTCGATGCACCAATAAAATTCTTTTACCGACATACCATGCCATGCGAAAATTGAAACGCCGTCCGCAGCAAGTGCCGCTGCCGCCGCATCATTCGTCGAGAGTGGATTACAACCGCTCCAACTGACTTGCGCACCTGCTTCGACAAATGTTTTCACAAGCACTGCGGTTTCTTTTGTAACATGCAAGCACCCCGCAATGCGATAATCTTTTAGAGGCTTAGTCTTTCTGTACTTTTCACGCAATGCCATCAATACTGGCATTCTTGATTCTGCCCAAGCGATAAGTTTTCGTCCTTCGTTGGCTAACTTTAAATCTTTTACTTTATAGTGACCTTTTTTGTAATCCATGGCTTTGTGATTGGTTAATTAGTGATCGGTTAACTTGTTATTTGATAAATGGTTGAATAGCTAAAGATTCGGTGATTCGTTTTTTCTTTTTCGTAAATAGGAAATGTACCCGTTTAATTTCTTTAATAAATTATATGATTCTTCTTTTAATATATTGATGTCTTTTTCTGCTGAATAGCTTTCATCTAAACAAACATTAAAATCGTCTATCAACTCTTCTAATGATCCTCTCGATTGTCTAAGATATTGGATACTTCCTTGATAATGATACCGTCCATGGCTTTCTGCAATATTATTGGTTAATGATAGTGCAGTTCGACGCATCTGTGATTGAAGATTATGCTTCTCATCCTTTGGAATACTTTTAATTAACTGGTAAACTTTTCGTCGAAGTTCTCGTGCGAGCTTGAATACATCTAAATCTTCGAAGCTATATCAGGAAGTTTCCATTCGCCTCCATTTCTAATTAACCAATTAATGAATTAACCATTTACTAAGACAATCACATTACGACTTTTCTCAGCATCTTTACAAGATCTAATTTCTCCCACGTGAATTCTTTTTCCATTCTTCCAAAATGTCCATAAGCAGCAGTTTTGGTATAAATTGGTCGACGAAGATCAAGACGTTTGATAATACCACGAGGTGTTAAATCGATTGGTCCGCCTTCGATAGCATACCGTTTGATAATTTTTTCAAGTTCTACGTCGGGAATATTTCCAGTACCGAATGTCTGAGTATGAATCGAAACCGGCTCCTTTACTCCGATTGCATAAGCAACCTGAATCAAACATTCACTTGCCAAACCGGCAGCGACAATATTTTTTGCAAGATGACGTGCGGCGTAAGCAGCGCTTCGATCGACTTTTGTCGGATCTTTACCAGAAAATGCTCCACCACCGTGAGGTGCACGTCCACCATACGTATCTACAACAATCTTTCTTCCTGTCAATCCGCTATCACCGTGCGGTCCACCGATTTCGAACATACCGGTCGGATTGACAAAATAACGTGTCTTCTTATCGAGCATATCTTCGGGGACAACATGCTTTACAACATGTTCAATAACATCCTCCTTAATTCTTTTCTGAGAAACTTTCGGTGAATGTTGTGTCGATACGACAATTGTATGAACGCGGATCGGTTTCTTTCCTTCATATTCAATCGTTACCTGAGATTTTGCATCCGGGCGGATGTAAGGCATCAGACCATTTTCAAGTTTCCGTATATCGGCTAATCGCTTCACAAGTTTGTGAGCATACATAATAGGCATCGGCATAAGTTCGGGAGTCTCAGTACATGCATAACCGAACATCATTCCCTGATCACCCGCACCACCTGTATCGACACCCTGTGCAATATCTGGCGATTGCGAATGAAGTGTCGATAATACAGCACACGAATCAGCATCGAATCCGACACCAGCTTCTGTATAACCTATGTTCTTTACAATATCACGAACAACTTTTTGGACGTCAACATACCCTTTCGTCGTTACTTCTCCACCAACCAACACAAGTCCGGTTGTGACAAAGCATTCACAGGCGACACGCGACCTTGGATCTTGAATGAAAAGAGAATCTAATACAGCATCTGATATTTGATCGCAAACTTTATCTGGATGTCCTTCAGAAACGGACTCGGATGTAAAAAGGTATGACATGAGATGTTCCTAAGATTAATGAAATTCTATTTCAGATGAATCGCCAATATTGATACGCTTATAATTACCCTGAATCACAGCATTGCTGCCGATAAGAGAATTCTCGAGAAGTGCACGGGCAACCTCTGCCTCTTCGCTGACGATGGAATTTCGGATTATCGAATCTTCGACGACAGCACAATCTGCTATGGTTGCGTAAGGACCAATGATTGATCGAGATATTTTTGCGCTCTTGGCAACAAATACGGGCGGGACAATTACTACACCATCTATCTTAACTTTATTCGGGGTTTTATCAAGGAGATGTCTGTTGGTTTCAAGCAGGGTTTCCGGTTTTCCGCAATCGTACCAGCCCTCGACGTTGAACGTCTTTACTTTTTCACCTCTCTCTACCATCGATTGAAGAGCGTCGGTCAATTGGTATTCACCTTTTGTCTTCTTGTCCTTCCGGAAAAGATCTTCAATACACTGCTCAAGTAATTTTGGATTGCAAATCCAATAAAGCCCGACAAGTGCGAGGTTGCTGGTTGGATGCTCAGGTTTCTCAATAAGCTTACTGACGAATCCATCTTTCATTTCGACTACACCAAACCGACGAGGATCGTCTACCTGTTTCACTCCTAACGATGTATATGTTTCTTTGACGACCGGTTTCAGATTGACATCAAAGATCGTATCTCCGAGGATGATTAAAATCGGTTCAGTTGAAAAAGTAGATGCTGCATGCGAGATCGCATGTTCTAATCCTTTAGGTTCTGCTTGTTCGTCAAAGTCAAATTGAATCTTGAAATGCGATTCCACATAATCACGTATCTTATCACCCATCTGTCCAACAATAATTGTAGCTTCGTCGAATCCATCATCGACAATTTTATCGAGAATATGACCGATGATTGGTTTGCCTGCT
>JACQYX010000190.1 GCA_016207985.1 Ignavibacteriales bacterium
AAGGAAAACAATCCTGTCTTTGTAAGCACCTTTTGCAGAAAACTTACCAACTCCAAGTGTTGTATCGACTTCAATAAAACCGAAGTCGATAAATTTCTCCGTACTTTTGTTGAACACTTTGAAGTTTACAGGTTTTGGGGGATAGGTACGTGTGCCTATTTTCATGGATAGAGATGTATCAACACCGACAGAATCGAATATTATTTCGGATTGTCCCAGATAAAGGTAGGTATAATTAAAAACAAACTAATACTTGACATTGGAAATTTTTTTTATTAGCATTAAGCATGCGAAATCTTGATAAAAATCGCATGCATGAATTATCTTCCCGGAACTTATTTCGTTGTAAAAACGTTATACCAAAAAGGCTTATTCTCTATTAAGTAAATCTATAGAATCATGATTTTGGAATAACAATTGATTATAATCTCATTAAATAACGAAAGTAAAGATTGAAAACACAACCACTAAAACATACATTACAGAACCCAATATTCAAGTAATGGATCTTCTAAGAGCAGTAGCCCACGAAGTGAGGTTGGGAATCACCGCTGTTGAGCGAGGTAGTTCTACAGAGATTTCACGATTTGCACAAAGCATAGTTGAGGGCAATAGAGCCGTACTACTTGAAGTCCATACTGAAATGATTCAGAAATATGCAGAACTTTTTGTCGCTGTCTTTATTAATGCAATCAAGGAAACCAATATGAGTAATCTTATTAGCACAATTGCTTTTGAGTTTAAGGGTTTAAATGTTTCTTTCTGGATTGTTTTAAAATCTACCGAGAATACCTTTGAAGATAGCGCAAAATTTTATGCGTTGTATTCAAAAATTGTTAACGATGAAATTTTCAAAAGACTCAATATTCATTTCTCTGTTTTTGCAGAGGATGAGCTTGATATACCAGATTCCTTTCAAAAATTCAATCCTAATTAGTGCCCTCAAGAGATAAGCACATTGCAAAAATACAGTATAACTATTCTTTCCTATTGAATTGCGTTAGCAAGATCGATCTGCGTAAAAATTTTGCATTGTGGGAAGTTATTATTCGATTCTATATATGTGTCCACATTGTTGAAGCTATTCTGAGTACAATTAATGTTCATTCTGATAACCACGCAGAGCGAGAAAGAAATATTAGGAGTAATGCAAATTTGTTTGATTTAAATTTTCAAACATGTTATTTTTACTTGAAAGAATCAGCAAGGATAGCAAGATACAATGGCAAACTTAAGATGAATCCTAATAGATTAAATTCTGTTGTGGAAAAATTTGAACTAATTGTTAAACACGCCAAAGATCAATATGGCATTTTGATAGAGACCCCCGCACCAATAGCTATTCCTCCTCCAACGCCAACGGTATAGTATCTCCAAACTTAGGGAAAGCTCTTTCTACGAGTCGATGGAATGCCCCCCAATTAGGTGCTGCTCTCATAAAAGCAATGAGAATAGCAAGGTGTTGTTGTAATGCAGGATGTCCAATATCTTCTGTGAACCATTGATGATGTTTTAATTTCCTTTGTCCCCTATCATCGGGTGGATTTAAACGCTTAAGTTCTGCGAGAATTCCCGGGGCTAAACGAGAATAAATTATATCATTAGTGTAAGTTCCAACAACACTTGGTCGATTTATTTTCATTCCTTTCCATTGCCAACCCTTTAGTTCAAACATTTTTTGATAAAATTCATCCGGAAAACGCTTTGCCCATTTTGCATATTCTTTCAAAAGGAACTTGTCGAGAATCTTTTGAAGTGCTAAACGGTCTCTAATTTCTTGAAAATTTGTGGCTTCATCGACAAGCGCTATAATGCCTACATTGGCAAATCCCTTCATTAAAATGTAGGCATTTTCGGCAATTTTTTCTTGAGTTTTTGGAAGAGCGCTTGCCTCTTTTGCTCGAATCCACACATCACAGACATCTGGTAGAACTGTTGCTTCAAGTCCTCGTGCGATCTTACCATTAAGAGTAAGGTATTCAATATGATTCGACAATTTTTCACGAAGCTCCTTACTAACGAATGGTTCAAGGTATTTTGCCGAAACATATTCTGGCAACATCGAACTGAGATCACCTCGTTTTTTGCTTTGCCAATAAGCACCCGACCCCCTTATTCCAAACGCATTAGCTACACTACGTTCCACAAGAACCCTTACGGGTTCATTATCAATTATTACTACAGCGCAGTTAATAGGAAAACCGACTATTGGTAATTTGCCTTGATGTGTTGCTTTCGGTAATGGGTTCATTTCTTTATACTCCTAATGCTCTTGAAATTGTTAAATCGAACACAAAATCATTTTTTCTATGATTATGACGATAGCAAAATTCGTGAATATACTTAGGGAGATGATCAGCACTTATCTTGTGATACTGTCCCACGATTCCACGTTTCAAAAGTGCCCAAAAACTTTCTACGGTATTCGTATGAACTTCACCGTTGACGTACTCTTTTTGATGGTCTACTGTTTTATGTTCAACGAATCCAGCTACCTTGCAATATCCCTTAAATTCATCGGTGAATACTTTTGATGTTTCGGGTTTGATATGTCCTTTAATTATTCTTGAGAGAGATTTATGATTCAATCCTTTAATGACTTTGGCATGGACTCTCCCACCACGTTGAGCCAGTCCAACTACGGGAATCTTTTTCGTTCCACGTCCTCGTTTGTTCTGCTTTCCCGTTTTATCTGGATTATTTATCGTACCCTTACGTGGTTTCCCGCCAATATAGGTTTCATCAACCTCAATAATTCCCTCAAGAAGATCACCATATTCATTCATTGCCCTACGTATTCTCATTGCCATATACCAAGCTGTATCTTTATTGACTTCAATATCCCTTGCTAATTGACGTGCGCTGATTCCCTTCTTTGCATTAAGTACCTGAGAGATTGCAACAAACCATTTTTGCAGGTCAACTTTTGTTTTGTGGAAAATCGTTCCTACTGTTACACTGAAAGAGGTATTGCAGTTATTACAGTGATGTCTATTTTCTTGTTTGTAGGAAGAAACTTTCGTAGATTTACAATAAGGACAAACTGGTTTATTGTGCCATCGTACTTTCTCAAGATGTGCTATGCAATCATTTTGAGAAGGAAATTGTTTGTAGACTTGGACTATGTTCATATAGATACTGAGTATATTGGTTAAACATTGCTACCATTGACTAATACAATATAAACATAAGAAATGAGAAAGTCAAGTAAAATCTTCTACCTTTATCTGGGACATTCCGTATTATTTTATAATCATTTGGCCGCTGTTCACCTTTTTCACCTGTAATTGCAACAAATTTTTCAAAGATGAATAGAGGTATATTTAGATTGTTCCACCGAGATAGACTTTTATTCAACTCAACTTGAATCCCGCCATAGGCAGTCATAAGTCTGTTATAATTAGCAAGTTTCTTAAAAAAACTTCTCAGAGAAGGCGTCATTCCGAATTCCCGCCTGAACGTCGGGCAGGTGTTTCGGAATCTGATTCCCGCCTTCGGCGGGTTGAGACCCCTGAACCAAACCTGTTCTGTCTACAATTCGTAAAGAAGACAGGACAGGATTCAGGGTGACGGTTATTGTGTTTTTTCAGCATCCAATAGATTCGACTCAATATTTTTCCTCCCTCTTCACAGTTGTTTTAAGCATTATAAAGGGGTCTCCGAATAATTACACGGCGACCCCCTTACGAAAATTACTTCAATAAACGCTCAAAAGAAGCGGGTCTCCTTCTCCATTATAAGTTTATTTATAGTTAGTATCAAATGATACCAAGGCAAAAAATGAGTAATTTAATGTATAATAATGCTAAAGGTATCATATGCTTAACAAACAACTTTCTGATCGACTTACATCGAAGACGATCAAACAATCTATCGTAAATAATATTTCTAAGGATTTTAATCTTGCCCCACTTCTGGCTGAAGCTTACTTTAATCAGATAAAAGATTATTTCCTTCATTATACAGACATCAATCTTTCGACAGGACAGGTTCACTATCTTGCCATTGAGGAGAATGAACCTGCCGGCAAACCAATTGCCCTGTGTAAAAAAATATCTGTTGCCCTAACATTACACAATCCTGAAGAAGATATCCCTATCTACAAAAAATCGGGATTACGTGGATTGAGACAACATAAAATCGTTCGCATCACTAATGATGCAATATCTCAAGGCGGTGTGCTCTCTTATGAAGACCTTGCTTTCATTCTCACATCCAGTGTCGTAACCATCAAACGCGACATGAGCCAAATGCGTCGTCACGGGATTATTCTACCTTCACGCGGCTGGCGTCATGAAATGGGACGCGGACAAACTCATAAAACTCAAATCCTCGATCTATATCTCTCAGGCTATCAGTTCTCTGATATCCACAAACGTACTCACCACTCTGAAACTGCAATCAAACGATACATCCAGGATTTCGCTCGTGTTATTCTCTTGCATAAAAAGGACTTTTCTCTGTCTCAAATCCGTATCGCTACCGGCTTCTCGCATCGGCTCATCGGTGAATACCTAAAGCTGTTCAAGCAGCATTCTGATAGTGCTCATCTTAAACGCATCCTACAATCAAAGAAAAAAAAAGTTGACAACTCAACTCGTACGACGATCTCTTAGCCCTAATCGAACAGTATTATCGGTATCGTGACAACTCTTTCCTCAAGCAAGGTCAACTGGTCTGGCTTGCTGTACCTGTAGATGAGTATCCGAAAAAAGCTAAGTCGATGGCTCAAACCAAACTCAAGCCCGTTGTCTTGGACATCATCACCGATGACGACATCGAGGACATCAAACACATGATGCACCATCGGGAAGTCCGCATGAAAAAGATCGAGCGCTGGACTCATCAAACGTATGACCAAGGTGCTTTACTGTCTCAACTCGATCTTGCTGTTTTACTCAACATCAGCGAGATGACCACCGGACAGTATGTCCGTGAGTATGAATCTCTCTACGCCAGACCATTACCAACTCGTGGTAATGTGCAGCTCATCGGTGGTGGACAAACCCACAAACGTGAGATCATTACGCTCTACGTGCAAGGTTATTTGGTCCCGACTATTTGTCAAAGAACGAATCACTCTCAAGAATCTGTTGAACGTTATATTCGTGATTTTGAATCTGTAAAACTATTAGCAACCAAATTTGATGATGTCGATACCATCTCTCGCATCATCCGTTTATCACCTTCAGTCGTCAAGCAGTACCTCGATCTGGTACCACTTGACTCCTGATGGCTTTCGGGTTATATTTGTTTGTATATCACATCGCCTAGTATCATTTGATACTATTTCACTACTATAAATTTCTTCGTTGATGTAAAGTTACCAGTAAGTAACCGATAGAAATACACACCACTTGAAAAATCGAAATCCGATGATCGAAATTCGTAATTATATCTTCCTGCTACTCGTTTCTCATTTACAAGCGTCGCCACTTCCTGTCCAAGAATGTTGTAAACCTTCAGAGTTACCCAACTACTAACAGGTAACTGATAACGAATCACTGTAGACGGATTGAAGGGATTT
>JACQYX010000191.1 GCA_016207985.1 Ignavibacteriales bacterium
CGAATTGAAAAAAAAGTTATAGTGTTTGTTCCAGGTGATTATGTTAATAAAGTTCGGAAAGCTATGTCAGATGCCGGAGCCGGTGTCATTGGAAAATATGAGGAATGTTCTTTTGGGGCTTCAGGTATCGGAACGTTTAGACCTTCCAGAGGAACGAAACCGTTTGTCGGTAAAATAGATCAGTTTGAAAAAGTCCAGGAAATCAAATTAGAAATGATCGTACCTCAATGGAAGCTAAATAATGTTTTAGCGGCGATGAAATCAGCCCACCCCTACGAGAAGATCGCGTACGACGTTATCAATCTGGGGAATATCAGTCATGATTATGGAGTTGGTGCAATCGGAACATTAGAAAATAAGATGCACACAAAAATATTCCTAAAACATCTCAGCCGCATCTTAAAGATACCGGTACTTCGTTTCAGCGGTAAAACAAATAATATCATAGAACGTGTTGCAGTTTGCGGTGGTGGCGGATCCGATTTAATTCAAGCTGCCCAAAAACAAGGTGCAGATGTTTTGGTTACAGGAGATATCTCATATCACAGCTTTGCGGAAACAGATCATAATATGATGATAGTTGATGCAGGACATTATGAAACGGAATATCCAATAGTGGAAAAACTTGTTCGATACTTACGTGACGCTATAGGAAAAAATAATTCGAAGATTGAAATACACGCATCGAGATTATCGACTAATACAGTCCAATATTTTATTTCATGAAGGAGATAACGGTGGAAAATAGGTTGAAATTTTTATATGCTATGCAAATCGTTGATTCACAATTGCAAGAGGTCATCGAGCTTAAAGGTGACCTGCCTAAAGTCGTTGAAGAACTTGAGATTAAGGTTGACGACATAAAAACAAAAATGAAGGAACTAAACAATACAATTAAACAATGCAAAATTGAGCGTGATAACGCGGATGTCGAAATTATCGATCTGGCTGAGAAAATCGAGAAGTATAAAAACCAACAACTCAATGTCAAATCGAATAAACAGTACGATGCTTTAACAAGGGAAATAGAAGCGGCAGAGAAAAAATCGGTCCAGCTTGAGAAAGATCTTGAGAAGTACGAGGGACAAATGGAAGGAGGGAAAAAAGATCTCGAGGTGTCAACGAAGCTGCTCGAGCAAACAAATGATGAGCTCAATGAAAGGAAAAAAGAACTCCGAGAGGTCAATAAGGAACATGAAAAAGAAGAGCTGAAACTTCAACATCAACGAGAAAAATTGATACCTCGCATCGATAAACAAGACCTTGAGCGATACGAGCGAATCAGGAAAGCTAAAAACGGAATTGCCGTCGTTCCAATTAAACGGAATGCTTGTGGTGGGTGTTATAGCAGAGTCCCACCTCAAAAGATTCTTGAAATTCGGCAAAACTCTAGATTTTATACTTGTGAACATTGCGGACGCATTTTAGTATCAGACCACATCGTGGGATTGATTAACACAATTCCATGATGGTCTATTAACTGAAAGAGTCCCGAGTATTTTATACAGCCCCGTACCAATTTGAGATTAGCCACACCGACCGTGAAAAAATTACGATGTGGAGTAACTGTCAAATAACTCAATAGACCGACGGGCTAGACAAATTTTATAAATAACCGAAAAGACTGCGCATCGCGCAATCGTCCCGCCCCGTTCGGTGAACGGGACGGGAAGGAAAGTCCGAACTCTACAGGACAGAGCACCTCCTAACAGAAGGGTGTTCCGAGCGAAAGCTCGGGGCAACGGATAGTATCACAGAAAAAATACCGTCCCGTCTTGTTTCAATGAAACAAGACGGGATAAGGGTGAAAAGGCGTCTTGTTTCGATCTGAAGCGAGATCTTCCGCCTCTGGCGGGAGAAGGTAAGAGCTCACCAGTTCTGTTGTAAAACAGAAGCTTGATAAACCCTGCTCAGAGCAAGACCATGTAAGTTCCGTTTCCCTTGATGGGAGAAGAATTGTCCGTTCAACTTTCTATTCTTCTTGAATGGAAAAACGGAACGGGTAGGTCGCTTGATCTCATCTGTGAAGATGAGACTAGATGAATGATTGCGGTCCCGTTTCAATTTTATCGAGGCGGGATACAGAATTCGGCTTATAGATGCGCAGTTTTAAAATTTTATAACTCAGAAAACAATAACATTGACGATGAAAAAATCATATAGATGGACAATCGCAGTACCGCCTGATGAACAACTCACAGCACATCTTGCGAAGGAGATAAATGTACCCGAGACTATAGCGAAGATTCTTATACATCGCGGGATTTCGACTTACAATCAGGCAAAAGAATTTTTCCGACCGCAATTAAATCATCTCCACGATCCTCTTTTAATGGACGGAATGCCTCAGGCAGTTGAACGTATCATTAAGGCTATCGAAACAAAAGAAAGAATTCTGATTTTTGGAGATTATGACGTTGATGGAACTGCAAGTGCAGCCATGCTGCACCTGTATTTCAAACAAGTTGGGATCGAAACTATCATACATATTCCCGATCGTATCCAGGAAGGTTATGGAATTTCATCTCTTGGAATCGATAAAGGCAAAGCTTTCGGTGCAACACTAATTATATCCATCGATTGCGGAATTACAGCCATCGATCAAGTTGAATATGCCAGGTCGCTGGGGATGGATGTCATCATCTGTGACCACCATGAACCGGGCGAACAGCTCCCAAAAGCATATGCAGTTCTTGATCCATTAATACCAGGCTGCAATTATCCATTCAAACAACTTTGTGGTTGTGGCGTCGGGTTTAAGCTATTGCAGGCAGTCGAAAAGAAGCGTAATATGGAAAAAATTGCAGATAGCTTTATCGATTTTGCCACGCTGGCTACTACTGCCGACATTGTTCCGCTTATCGGTGAGAATCGTATCATCACTAAGATTGGTCTCAATCAAATAAATACAGATCCCCGCCCGGGAATCCGAGCTCTGATCGAAAGCTCGGGGACACAGCTTGGGAAGATTTCGACAGGTCAGATCGTTTTTGTTCTTGCCCCGCGTATTAATGCAGTCGGCAGAATGGGCGATGCCATACGAGCAGTCAACTTACTAACTTGCACCGACCAAGCCACAGCATCACAACTCGCTCAAATTCTTGAAGATGAAAATCGTAACCGGCGTAAAATCGATGAAGATACTTTTCTCAAAGCACAAGAATTGGTCGAGAGTTACCTCGACGTAGATACTGATCCGGCGATTGTTCTTCATCATGAAGAATGGCATCCAGGTGTTATTGGAATTGTTGCCTCTCGGCTTGTCGAAAAATACTATCGACCAACGATCATGATGACAACCGTTGATGGAGTAGCAAAAGGATCGGCAAGATCGATCGTGGGTTTCGATATCCATCAAGCGTTGAAGCGGGTAGAGGATAAATTACTCCAGTTCGGTGGACATAAATATGCCGCTGGCTTGGCTGTTGCACTCGATCGTGTTGATGAATTTCGAGAAGCGTTCAACGTGGCAGTCGATGAATTGATGTCGCCGGAAATCCGTACCCCAGAGATCAAAATTGACGCCGAGATTTCACTCGGTGAGCTGACGCCACGTTTCTTAAAAATACTCAGAGAATTTGCACCGTACGGACCAAGTAACATGCGACCGATATTCTTAGCAAGGAATGTTGAAACAATCGGTACCCCAAAGATTGTCGGAAAGGATCATCTCCGATTCCGGGTACGGCAAAATCAATACACTCTTGATGCAATCGGTTTCGGACTCGGCTCATTAATGGACGAAATTCGTGAGAATGGAAGAAATTTA
>JACQYX010000159.1:0-1928 GCA_016207985.1 Ignavibacteriales bacterium
CACCATTACTTGAAAATAATTCTTTTTCGAAATCGGTTTTAAGATAACCACCGATACGAGGATATACATTTGGATTATAATGCAGCGTGTCTTGAAACTCTACAAGTATGACTGCAAGCTTCAATGTCTCTGGAATGGCAGACATTAAACCATCAGGGGTTTGCCTTTTCGGTAAAGCATTACTTTGATATGCATGGTTGAACTCGTAAATGCGTTGATTTATTTGTGCAATCCGGCTGGCACTCCTCTCGAGCTTATATGATGATGCTAACGGTGGCTCGATGCCAACACGAGATGTACTTGCTGTGTACTCTCCGATTGCATCGAGACTCGCATAGTAGTACCAACCATTAAAAGCGCGATAAATTCTGTAGCCATCTTGTGTCTCAAACCAGGAGAAGAACTCGTCCCCCCAAAACCGTGCAATGAAAGTTACTCCATTCGGTTGATGCCAGGTTACAAAGTCCGTATCAAACGGTGCTGCAATTGTGATACCAACACAGCAAATAATAGTAACCACTAATGCAGAAAAAAATGTTAACTGTCTCATTGTTTTACCCTTCCATAATATTATTTTAAAATTGTTAATTTATGAGTTTTTGTTAATCCGTTTATGACTAATCTGTAGTAATATGTTCCGCTTGATAAATTCTCTGAATTTACAATGATTTTATGAGTACCCGCGCCAGTTAATTCATCTATAAGAGTTCTTATTTGCTGGCCAAGTATATTGTAAATTGCTAGAAAAACGTATATTCTTTTTTCTAAATTGATTTGTATAACAGTATTGGAGTTGAAGGGGTTGGGATAGTTTTGATAGAGTGTAAAACCATTGCATGCATTTTCTATCGAGACTTCTCCTACACGTGTAAGTATCTCACCAAGAAAACCATTACGACTACATTGTTGAACACGAATGCTAAAATCCGATTAGTCAAACCCCGCCATAATGACGAAAACTTATAGCAACATCGTTATCATTCCAGAGCCTTATGCCCATTGAATCCATACATTGTGTGAAGATCGATCCATTATTTCTGCCATCTGCATTAACGAAGATCTTTGAATCATCTAGACTCGTAATAACAGCCCACGGACCATTTCCCAAGCTATCCGCTGTACTAACTCTTCTAGCACTATCCTGAAAGACAAAACTACCATTTTCCCTTACTCTATGAGTAAACGTTCTCAATTTTCCAATCAATGTTCTAGCATTCCAAGCAAAGGTTGCACCTCCGTCATGATTTTTTGCAAGTTGAATCACAGGTGCATTAAGAACAATATTTTGAATTGAATCATCAACGATAATTCCATAACTTCCCCAGAGAAGTATTCCTAGCGAATCAATATGCTGACATCTTGCAGAATAATACGGGTCACCGTTGTTATAACTAATACCCTTCATACCACCATATATAATCCCACCTTGTCCATCGGAGACGAATTTGGGCGATGCCCATGCATCAATCATTTTGCCACTCGTTCCCCAAAGTTTGTTTCCGAGAGAATTTATTTTATGTAATCTTGCTCCACCTGCATCGTTAACATATAAGAAACATTCCCCTAATTCATCACTCACAATTTGTACATCATTGGAATTTGAAGCATCAACGTAAATTCCGCTATCACCCAACATTCTTTGACCAAGATTATTAATTCTCTGTAAACGGAGAATATTTGTCGTATCATACCATGCAACAAAACATCCATTGTTCCCATCGGATACAATTTCTTCGTCGTATTGGTTCGTCTCAGAGAGTGAAACTCTCACTCCATTTACGCCCCACAGAAAATTTCCACTGCTGTCAACTCGCTGCACACGCAAGCGAGTTTTCCTGTCGTACAGTCCAGTCTCCTGAGCATCGAGGTACGCTATTATTACACCATTTTGTCCGTCCTCAACAATTTTAGCACCGCATTGCTCTGTA
>JACQYX010000159.1:1981-6798 GCA_016207985.1 Ignavibacteriales bacterium
CCACTTCCCCATGGTTTGTATCCGTAACGGTTTAATCGTTCTAAAATTAAATGTCGTGGGTAAGTTGTGCCTTGCTCATAGGTAATGTAACAACCACCCGCACTGTCGCTGCAAAGCTCAGGCAAAAGTCCATAACCAACAATTAGGTTGTTGTAAGGATCGGTGGACCATTGGGCGGAGATTGGTCCGAAAATCAATAGTAACGAAAGAAATAATTTCTTGATTTTTGTTTGAAAAGAAGAGGAATAAGTTTTCACTGTAATCTCTCTGCCAATTGTCTAAATCCAATAAGTTGCCTTATAATTATCTACTAAAAACAACTTGATAATACAATTCTATGTTTTATCATAATTCATAGAATCATGAATCACCGAAAAGATTCTCGGACGGCAGGTCGGAAACTTATTCGGTGAGCTTCCTTTCCTTGGGAGAATGTCGTCCTCCACAGATGTCTATTTTATCTTAGAATGAATTTAAACAAAAATATTTGACTTGTCAAGCTAAATTTCATATTAACGAAATAAAAAACCCTCAGTTTTATTAAAACTGAGGGTTGTTGCTAAGTTATATTGTACTTTATATTTAGGTACTTGCTTAGTACATATCACCCATACCGCCGCCGTGTGGCATTGGTGGCATTGGTTTTTCCTTCTCTGGTTTCTCAACGATGGTCGCTTCGGTCGTTAGCAGCAATCCTGCGACGCTGGCTGCGTTCTCGAGTGCGATACGCGTGACCTTCGTCGGATCGATGACTCCGGTTGAAATCAGATTCTCGTAATTCTCCGTCTGTGCGTTGAAGCCGTAATCGTCTTTACCTTCCTTCACTTTATTGACGATGACCGAGCCATCGAGACCTGCGTTGTTCACGATCCAGCGAATCGGCTCTTCGAGTGAGCGGCGAACGATTTCGATTCCGATTTTCTGATCTTGGTTCTCCGTCTTAAGACCGTCGAGCTTTGGAGCAATACGGATGAAGGCAACACCACCGCCCGGCACGATACCTTCTTCAACCGCTGCACGTGTTGCATGAAGTGCGTCTTCAACACGAGCTTTCTTCTCCTTCATTTCAACTTCAGTCGCTGCGCCAACTCTCAATCCTGCAACACCGCCGGAGAGTTTCGCGAGCCGTTCTTGAAGCTTCTCTTTATCGTAATCGGATGTCGTTTTATCGATTTGTCCTTTGATCTCGTTAATCCGTTTCTTGATGTCATCCTTTTTGCCGGCACCTTCAACGATCGTCGTGTTATCCTTATCGATCGTAACCTTCTTTGCAGTACCAAGGTAAGAAATCTGAGTGTTTTCAAGTTTGAATCCTTTTTCCTCAGAGATCACGGTACCGCCTGTTAACACGGCGATATCCTCGAGCATCGCTTTGCGGCGATCACCAAAACCGGGAGCTTTCACGGCTGCAACTTTCAATGTGCCGCGAAGTTTGTTCACAACGAGTGTCGCAAGTGCTTCACCTTCAACTTCTTCAGCGATAACGAGAATCGCCCGACCCGATTGAGCAACTTTCTCTAAAACCGGAAGAAGGTCTTTCATCACACTGATCTTCTTATCGTGGATGAGGATATACGGATCCTCAAGCTGAGTCTCCATTGCATCGGCATCGGTCACGAAATATGGAGAGAGGTAGCCGCGATCGAATTGCATTCCTTCGACCCACTCAACATTCGTCTCGGTTCCTTTTGCCTCTTCAACTGTGATGACACCGTCTTTACCGACTTTCTCCATCGCATTGGCAATCAGATCGCCGATGGTAGAATCGTTGTTCGCTGAGATCGAACCAACTTGAGCGATTTTCTTTTTATCATCGCCAACAGTTTTACTGATCTTTTTCAGCTCTTCAACAACTTTTACAACGGCAATATCGATACCACGTTTTAAATCCATCGGGTTCGCACCGGCGGTTACGTTCTTCATACCTTCGCGAACTATTGCCTGAGCAAGAACAGTTGCAGTTGTCGTTCCATCGCCTGCAACATCCGATGTTTTGCTGGCGACTTCACGAACCATTTGTGCACCCATGTTCTCGATTGGATCTTCAAGCTCGATTTCCTTAGCAACGGTAACACCGTCTTTTGTTACAGTCGGTGCACCGAATTTTTTATCGATTACAACGTTGCGTCCCTTCGGACCAAGCGTCACTTTGACTGCATCGGCGAGCTTATCGACACCTCGCTTCAATGCAGCTCGTGCATCTGCATCGTAAGTAATTATTTTTGCACCCATATTTCTTCAACTCCTATAATTGTTAAATGATTATTTTCGAATAGTTAAACAACTGCAAAGATATCGCTCTCGCGCATGATCAGATATTCCTGATCATCGATCGTGACTTCTGTGCCAGAATATTTCCCATAAAGGACCTTATCCCCCACTTTCAGTTCCATCGATACAACTTTACCATCGTCTGACTTTCGACCAGGTCCGACGGCAACGACTTCACCGATTACGGGTTTCTCTTTCGCCGTATCAGGCAGAAAAATTCCTCCTTTAGTCTTCTCTTCTGCCGGAGAAGGTTTGATAACAATACGATCACCTAATGGTTTAATCTTCATAGATATAACTCCTCTAAATTAATTAAAAATGAATAAATTAAATGGTTTCTAAGCTGAAATGTCGACAACTCACGACCCGCAGGGTCGTAGACGACTCGTCGAGTAGAAACAAACTGAAGAATCGCTCTCCGTTAAGCGGCATTAATATAATAAAATCTTACAAAAAAATCAATATTCCGGCTGCCGAAGAAAGGTTATTGTTTACCTGCCGATGCACCTTCGAGAATTAGCACAAACTCGCCACGAATATTATGCTTTGTGAAATGATTTATTGCTGTGGATATTCTCCCCCGGAAAGTCTCTTCGAACTTCTTGGTGATCTCACGGGAAATCGAGATCTTCCGATCACCGAATATATTTTTTATATCCTCCAAAGTCCGTAAAAGACGGTGGGGCGATTCATAGAAAATGATCGTGTGTTTTTCTTTTGAAAGTTTTTTAAGAAGTGAGGTACGCCCTTTTTTAATAGGGATGAATCCTTCGAAGACAAATCGGTCAACGTTCATACCGCTCACAATCAGAGCTGAAAGAAATGCCGTTGCACCCGGAATTACAACCAGTCGCACATGTTCATCGATTGCGGCACGAATAATTTTATTCGCGGGATCGGAGATGCCGGGCGTGCCGGCTTCAGATACAAGTGCGATAGATGTTCCTCGTTTTAGCTTTGCTATTAATTCGGGAATTCGTCGATCTTCGTTATAACTAAAATAACTGATAATGGGCTTCTTGATGTTATAATGGTCGAGAAGAATTTTTGAAGTGCGCGTATCCTCAGCAGCTATGAGATCAACCGCGGAAAGAACATTAATCGCACGAATACTTATATCTTCAAGGTTTCCAATCGGCGTACTGACGATGTAAAGTGTTCCCTGCTGAACAACTTCACTCATGGTTTTATCATCTTAGCGATGAGCGGTGGACGTCTTTTGAATTCATTCTTCATTATCAATCCTTTAACTTTATCAATGAATTCTTTTTCAAATCCATTTTTAATCAATTGATCATCGGTAAGAGCATCTTCATACATTCCGAAAAGAAGCTCATCGACACGACGATAAGAAAAACCCAATTCACCTTCATCAGTCTGCCCCACCCACAGATCGGCAGTAGGTTTCTTCTCTATGATATTTTTAGGAACACCCACCGCTTCAGCCAAATACCAAACCTGCGTTTTGTACAGATCGCCAATCGGATTGATACCACATGCGGTATCACCGAAAAGCGTTCCGTACCCGAGGAGAATTTCAGTCTTGTTACTTGTACCGATGACAATCGCATTTTCACGAGCCGATATATCGTATAAAACAATCATCCTCTGGCGCGCCATGATGTTACCTTTGCGAACTGCATTCATCTCTCCCGACCGTGCTAAATATGCATCTACCATCGGAGTTATATTAACTTCTTCGGAGCGGATACCGAGTTTTTCGATAACGAGTTTTGCATCGTTCATACTTTCGGGACTGCTCGTTTTGTAAGGCATTAAAACTGCAATTACATTTTCTTTACCGAGTGCTTCTGCAGCAAGATATGTTACAAGTGTAGAGTCTACACCGCCGGATAAACCAATTACACCTTTACTTAAACCAGCCCGCCTGACTTCTCTGACAAGAAAGTCAACGAGATTTGTCTTTATTTGTATGGGATCTATTTTAATTTTCCCAGCATTTGAATGCACCTGATTCATCATGATTGAAGATAGTAAAAAGTGTGAGGTAATTCAAATTCTTGACTTTCCTTGCAAACTTTGGTAAGTTTTAAGTAGAATCGTCATTCAAAATATCTCTGAAAAGTCCTATGAAATCAATCGCTTCCATTTTGATAATATTTTTCGCATCTGTTACCATATTTGCCGACCAACCTGATAAACTGGGTAAGTTTCTGATGAAACACTATGCCTCGATGAAAGATAACGACCAAGCTGTCGTCTATATTTCTTTCACAGATAAAGGTGACACGAAGAAATTAAGTACATTCAATGCAAGCTCTTTAGTGTCGGAACGTTCTCTCAACCGAAGATTGAAAGTTCGAGGACTTAACAACGTAGTCGATGAGAACGATCTACCTTTGGAGCGTTCATACGTATCTGCTGTTTCAAATCATGTCGTCAAAGTCCGGCACGAGCTGAAGTGGTTCAATGCTCTCAGTGTTATTGCCACAAAGCGACAAATTAATCTTATCAAGGATGTTCCGTTCGTGAAGGAAATAGAACTTGTCGGCAGATGGAAAGCATCACCTGTTAAGGAAACTCCT
>JACQYX010000084.1 GCA_016207985.1 Ignavibacteriales bacterium
CGAAGAAATATTTTGCATCCCAGCGTATGGAATCCAAAGCGAGGAACAACTCCCCAGTGTGGAGTTGAGGGAATTAACTCCCAATACGGTGGATGAATTTCGATATTTCTGGTTACTCTATTTAGGATTGAAAGTATCCTCAACACTCTTAAGCAACGCTCGGATGGAATCATTGATGGAAAATAGTGATAATGAGAAGGTCAAAAAAGCACATGCCACTTTGAAACACTTATTAGTCGACGTCGGTTTGGTCGAGCAAGGGAACATAATTTCCAAGCTATCTCACACTATTCATAAGATTCGTCAAGCGAAATCGAAGAAGAATGCTTTTATTCGGAATGAAAAATACCTCGCAGCAGATTTCAAACAGAAGACCGGGGTTAGCATTATCGCGATGTTGGAGGCTATCGATCTCATCCTACGGGAGACGAATTGTCTCGTCTGGATAATGCTCGATAAACTCGATCTGCTCTATGTCGATGATATCCAGAAACTCCGAGCATCGATAACTGGTTTGGTCCAGTTATTAGTTCAGTATGGGAATCAATTCAAGAATATACAGTTCAAAATATTTTTAAGAAACGATATATACCGTCAATTGCATATTGTGAATAAATCTCATCTTATCAGTTATACAACCGAAATGAAATGGCGAAGACCGTTGTTGATAAAGTTATTAGTTGCTCGTGCGGTGGTCGATCCTAACGTCAGTGCTTATTGTGAGAAAATGATTGGTGAACCGGTAGACGTTACCAATGTTATCGTTGGCTCTGAGGAATATGTACTCAAGATATTCTACTCAATTTTTGAACCGACAGTGAGTTCCCGAAGTGAAAACAGTCTGACAAATTTTTCAACGCATCAATGGATATTAAAACGACTTGTTGATGGAATGGGGAACAGTTTCCCGAGAGAGCTTATCCATTTAGGCAATCGAGCTGTTGAGCGGCAGAGGGAGTTCAATCGTATTGAAGGTAAGCATACGTCAAGCCGGGTGATCGGCGTACAAGCTTTAAAGGAAGCGTTCCAATCTATTTCACAATATCGTTGCGATACGTATCTATACTCTGAATTTCCGCACCTTAAGCAGCACTTTGATGTCTTCCGGGGCAGTGACAGCGCTGTATTTCATCGTGAGGAGTTATATATGCTCTTCGAGCCGCTTCTACCTAAAGGTGATGAAGCCATTCGTGCAGTTTTCGATGTCGGATTATTGCAGCCTCTCGGCAACAACGTTGATTCGAGCCGGAAGTTTAAAGTTCCACTTCTCTATCGGGCTGGGTTGGGGATTGCCGAGCGACGTCGAAAACCTTATCAATCGAAAAAACAAAGAATTGAAGTACAATCTGCCTTCGAAAAGATCGGTTAGATTCTTTTAAAAGAAATCAGGTCAGAATATATTTATGAATCGTGGTAAAGATTGGGGGAGAGGTTATTATCGCTTCAGTACCGCTAACTTATGAAATCATGGGATACTGATCCCGCTTCACTGTGTTCGCGGGATTTTCAATCCAACTAATAACTTAGCTTCATTTCATTTGCTAAACTATGTTGGATTGGAAGTAGCGCTAACGGGAATCGAACCCGTATTTCCGCCTTGAGAGGGCGGCGTCCTAAACCGTTAGACGATAGCGCCAAGCTGCCCGGCTAGGACTCGAACCTAGACTACCTTGATCCAGAGTCAAGTGTGTTGCCAATTACACCACCGGGCAATAAAAAAATCCTTAATAATATAGCGAATCGGTAAAATAGTTCCAAAAAACTTAAGTGATTGTCCTTTAGTAAATGATTACATTTCCATTCGTTTCTCATCGAACATGCAGGATTTTTTGCAATCTCGATTGCATGAAGAAATAGAGATGATTAAACTTCCTTTCATCTTATGGTTCAAATGATGAATACAAATGATAGTAAATGTTTGACTTTCACGAGTATTTTTATTATATATTTATCGCAATTGTCTTAATGAACATATGAAATCTCAAAATCATTCTCCATTGATCGATCCAATGCTCAAGGGAGAGAAATCTGAAAATCAAGAACATATCATCCATCGTCAAGGAAAGTATCTCTATAAAGCCGAAAAATCCGATCTTCTAATCCAGGAATTTAAATCTGATGAACCTGTCGATATTGAGAGTAAACAAAAAATAAAATCACTCGATGTATTGAGAAATGAAATATCTTCATATCTTTTTGAATATTTAGAGGGCTTTCACATTCCAACTCACTTTGTAATGAAATATTCAGACACAAAAATGATCGTTAAACGGACCGATAGTATTCCAATTTCGGTTAAAATTTTCAATTTAGTGAATGGGAATTTAATGAAACGGCTTGGGGTAAAGGATGTTGTTCCGGCTGAATTTCCGATTATCGAGCATTATCTAAATAACGGTCAACGTAGCAGTTCTTGGATAAATGAATATCACGTTTATGCACTAGCGATTGCTACTCCAGAAGAATTCAAGCAAATCAATAGAATTGCATCTAAAGCAAATGCGGTACTTCGGGCTTTATGCGATAGACGCCAACTGGTACTTTCGGATATACAATTAGAATTCGGACGTTATAAAGGACAAATAATTCTCACCGACGAACTTTCTCCCACGACTTGTCGTTTTCTTGATAGTACGATTGAGAATAAAACAAAACGTGATAGATTCACGCTCGATAAAGAAGATGCAGTCGAGGCTGTCACGCAACTGAATAATCGTCTCCTGTTGAAAGTGTGAGAGTGATTACAAAATACGGATTCAGTGTTGTTATAAAATATAGTGTGATTGCTATCGTTATTCTATTCTTTACGTTGACTTGGGTTGAGATTGAGTTCCTCAGGTGGTTACTGACGATAATCGTCATCGTATTCACCCTGTTCGTAATAAATTTCTTTCGCGATCCTGAGCGACTTCCCCCAAGTGATAAAAATGTGGTTGTCTCACCAGCCGATGGTAAAGTGGTGCTAATAAAAAATGTATTTGAGGGGGAATATTTCAACAAAGAGGCAATCCAGGTGAGTGTTTTTATGTCACCATTCAATGTTCATGTGAATCGTTTTCCTATCTCGGGGAAAATCGGATACTTTAAATATATCAAAGGCAAGTACCTTGTTGCATTCGAAGAAAAATCATCTGAAGTAAATGAGCGTACGCATATTGGAATAGAGCAGCAGAAATTTAAAATACTCTTTAAACAAATTGCAGGCACTGTAGCACGAAGGATTGTTGCCCCGATTGTTGTGGGTCAAGAAGCAAAAATTGGTGAGCGATTCGGGATGATTCACTTTGGCTCACGAGTTGATGTAATTGTACCCCCTATTTTCGATATTATGGTTAAACTCGGCGATAAAGTAAAAGCAGGAGAGTCTGTGATTGCTAGAATACCAGAAACAGCACAAGGAATTTCATCATGAGAATTACACGGGCAGTTGTTCCCAGCCTGTTTACAATCTTGAATATCTTCAGTGGATTCCGGTCGATTATTCACTCGTCACAGGGAGATTACATCCTCGCAGCGTGGTTCATTATTCTTGCTGCATTATTCGATATGCTTGACGGCATTATGGCTCGGATTACAAAATCATCCAGCGATTTTGGTGTTGAGCTTGATTCACTTTCGGACGTTGTGTCGTTCGGTGCGGCGCCTTCATTTCTTATTTACAGTATACATCTCCACACTATCGAAGGGTGGGGGATGCTGATAAGTGCCATGCCAATGATATTCGGTGCATTACGTTTAGCGAGATTCAATGTTCAACTAATCGGGTATGATAAAGATTTCTTTAAAGGACTGCCTATACCGGCAATGGCAATC
>JACQYX010000160.1:0-1501 GCA_016207985.1 Ignavibacteriales bacterium
ATCGTGAATCTTCAACCTTTACTTTGAATACATGATGTTGTATCCATAATTCAAATTCGTTTTCAGATAATTTTTTACAGTAAACATTAAAATAATTATTTCCGATTTTTAATCTTGCAACTCCTGAATCATAATGATCAATTTGGTAATCGAAATTTTCTCCATTAATTAAGACATTACCGTTTGAGGGATATTGAACATTAAGTGTATCATTAGCCGCTATAACTTTGTATTGTTCCATAAATTCATCTCATATGTTCTATCATCTTTGTCCGCCACTTACTTATAAGCTCACCATCTTTGGATGGTGCTGGAGAAGCAGGGAGCATTTTTATTTGAAGAATAGCTGCTATAGTTCCAACTTTTATTATGTGTGGGGGAATTCGTTCAAATTCTTCCGGTTTGAAATAGTTATTAAGAAAATTCGTATCAAAATCACCGTCTACGAATTTTGGATGATTCATTATCCAATTACACAACGACAAGTTATTTCGCACTCCGAATATCTCGTAACTCATCAAGGCAGCACTCATCCTTTCAAGAGCTTCAGAACGTGTTCTTGCCCAAACAATGAGCTTCGAAATAAGCGGATCGTAATAAGAGCTAATTTCATTTCCTTCTTCAATTCCTCTGTCCTCTCGGATTCCTAGGCCCATCGGTGATGTAAGAGATACTATCTTACCAATTGATGGGTAAAAATTATTGGATGGGTCTTCAGCATATATCCGGCATTCGATTGAATGTCCATTGAATAAAATATCCTCCTGTTTGATTGAGAGTGTCTCTCCTTCGGCAATTCCGATTTGCTCCCGAACTATATCCAAACCGACACGCATCTCAGTTACAGGATGCTCAACTTGAAGTCGAGTGTTGACCTCGAGGAAATAAAAATTTCGGTCTTTATCGAATATGAACTCCACAGTTACTGCATTTGTGTAGCCACTCGCTTTTATTAGTGTAGTCGCAGCTTTAGTTAAGCGCTCTCTAATCTCTGGTGTTACAATTGTTGAAGGCGACTCTTCAATTATTTTCTGATGTCTTCTTTGAATCGAACACTCACGTTCACCTAAATGAACAATGTTTCCATGATGATCAGTAAGCGCTTGAACTTCGATATGACGGGGATTTTCGATATACTTTTCGATGTACATCCTATCATCCCCGAATGCCGAGAGAGCTTCGGATTGACTACCACGCAATGATGAAGCAAAATCTGATTCAGATCGGACTATCCTCATACCTTTTCCACCACCTCCACCTGCGGCTTTGAGTAAAATCGGGTATGTAACTCTTCGTGCAGTTTCTAGTGCTTCATCGAATGATTTAATTGGTCGGATTGTTCCGGGTATAATGGGTACATTAACTTTTGTTGCTAAAGTGCGAGCTGCGGTTTTATCTCCTAACATTCTAATCGATTTAGCATTAGGTCCAATAAAAATAATTCCGTTCTTTTCTAATAACTCAACAAACACAGGATTTTCGGACAAGAAACCATAACCAG
>JACQYX010000160.1:1641-8131 GCA_016207985.1 Ignavibacteriales bacterium
CACGAGCGGGAGCAGGGCCTAATAAGTACGCCTCATCTGCTATCCGAACATGGAGTGCATCTCCATCTTTCTCGGAATAAACTGCAACAGTCTTAATACCCATTTCCTTGCATGTCTTCATGACACGGATGGCTATCTCTCCCCTATTTGCGATCAATATTTTTTTAATTTTCATTTTCAAATATTACATAAGTTCAACAACGGTAACTCCTGATCCACCTTCATTCCATTCACCTAATCTAAAGGATTTTACAGATGAACTAGTTTTAAGATATTCGGTGATTCTTTTACGCAAAGCACCAGTTCCTTTCCCATGGATGATATCGAATCTGTGAATACCAGATAACATTGCCGTATCTATAAACTTGTCAACTGCCCTAATCTCTTCATCACCATACATGCCGCGTAAATCTATTTCGCGTTTTATATCTGCTTCAATCGATTGATTCTGAATGGTTGTCGAAGTTAATTTTTCTTTATCTGTGGCTTTTAAAAGTTCTTTCTGATCGACCTTGAGCCGTATATTTCCAGTCAGAACAATATAGGAATCATTTTCTAATTTTGAAATTATTTCACCGATAGTATTGCTTTGCTTTAGGTGGACTTGATCTCCGACTTTAAAATCTTTTACTTCGGGAGCAGTAGATATTTCCTCAAGGAGATGTGTGAATTCATTCCCGACTTGTTTGATTTCATCTTTGGCTTTCTTTATGATTTGTCTGTCGGCCGCTGATTATTTAATCTCACGAATAGATTTTTCAATGACAGAATTAGCTTTCCGTACGATATGTTTTGCCTCATCCAACGCTCGAGCTTTTGTCTCCTTAACTTCTTTCTCTAAAGAAGTTATTTTGTTTTGATAAACAAGATTTAAATTATGTAAACGAGATTTTTCTTCGTTTACTTTATCAAGGGTCGATTTTAGCTCTTGAGATTTTTTCTCAAGGTCGAGAATTAAATCTTCTAATTTGTTAGCTTCACTTCCTTTGATTTCACGTGACCGCTTGATAATTACGGAGGACATTTTAAGACGTTCAGCCATCTCTATTGCATAGCTGCTCCCTGGCACACCTGAACGATAGCGATATGTTGGCTGAAGTGTGGTTTGGTCAAATTCCATAGCAGCATTCTGCATTCTCAGTGTTTCGAAAGCAAATGCTTTCAAGTTACCATGATGTGTAGTTGCGATATTTATAGAATTCAATTCCGTAAGATGTTCTAATACAGCGGCTGCAATCGAAGATCCTTCTATTGGGTCAGTTCCAGACCCAATTTCATCTAAAAGAACCAAACTTCTCTCGTTTGCGTTTTCAAGAATCACTTTTAAATTATTGAGGTGAGAGCTGAAACTGCTCAGATCATTCTCAATAGATTGCTCATCACCCATGTCAACGAAAATGTCAGAAAAAATTCTCACTTCACTTTCAGGCGAAGCCGGTATATGGCATCCGGCTTGGGCGAGCAGTGAAAGCAACCCAACAGTTTTCATCGCCACACTCTTACCACCGGCATTTGGTCCGGTGATAATGATCGTATTAAATTCATCAGTGATTTCAAGGTCTAATGGAACAACATCTTTCCTTTTATGTCGCTGCAGGAGCAGTGGATGATAAGCGTTGATGAAACGGATATCACCATCAGATTTCATTTTCGGCTTAGAACCAATAACTTCAATTGAGTATTTTGCTTTTGACTGTATAAAATCAAGCTCAGCTAACACATGAACGTTGTGAAGTAATTTATCCTTAACTTCACGAACTTGCTTAGTTAAATCTTTAAGTATTCTCTCAATTTCTCTTTGTTCCTGAAAGTATAATGTTCTAATTTCATTATTTACATCAAGTGTTTCAGCAGGTTCGATGTAAACAGTCGCACCGCTTGCAGAAGCACTATGGATAAAGCCGGGTACACGATTTTTATACTCGGTTTTGACTGGTATTACCATTCTCCCTTCTCTCGTTGTAATGATTTCTTCTTGAATCCATTCACTTCCTGCAATATTTTTTAATAATACCTCTAAGTTCCTTCTCACCGCATGGCTTTTGTTGGCGATTTGTCTCCTTACCGATGAGAGTTCTTTACTTGCCGAGTCTTTAACTTTGCCATCTTCGTCTATAGCTTGGTGGATATTGTATTCAAGAATCTTCTCGACATGAATTGATTTAACTTTTAATGATATCAATGGATAGAGCTTTGACCTTCGAGAGAAAAATGTATGTAACAATCGAGATGTTATTAGAACTGATTCAATTTGGTGAAGCTCGACCGAGGGTAAAATATAATCTTCTATTGCGGAACGATGTAAACTTGTACGAATGTCTGAGAGATTATCCAAAGGAAGTGGATCATCAGTTTCGAGGAGGAGTTTCATCTCTGTAACGAGAGAAAGATTTTCTTTAATCTCACTAATATTTACTGAGGGAACAAGTTTATCTAAATGCTCCCTACTTAGATCGGAAATCGAGTACCGCTGAATATATTTTTTAATTTTATCAAATTCGAGTTTCTCGAAGGAATTCAGTAAGTCGCGCATGCACATTTGTCGGTCATCGTGTTTTAACACTTTCGATCACGTCTTTAATTTCCTCAAAAAACATCTTTGAGTCAGGCATCCATCGAGTTGAATAATCGAAGATTGTAGGTGCCAATTGATAAGTGTCCTCGTATAGTACAGAATCGTTTTTCGTTTCTTCACCAGGTATTTGGAAGAGATCGAGCATCACTAAAATAAGACTTACTGCAACCATACCCTGAAAAGCACCAATTATTCCTCCGGTAATTCTTGACCAGAATTTGATGCTCTCGCTACCGCTGTGCCCAAACCATCTATAAAGAAGATTTACAACAACAATCGAAAACAAAAATACAATAGCAAAACCCAATATCATCGATGTCTCTCTCGTGAAATCAAACCAATCGATCAGGATATCTGCAAGTGGTGACATTAATTTTGTTGCTGCGATTAATCCACCTAAGAAACCAATGATCCCATATAATTTTTTAAAAAAACCATCTTTGATCCCAAGTGCGACAAACAATAATATTCCAATAAAGATTAAAATATCAGTTAAACTCATTATTTATGATCCTAACATTTTTCTTACGGTTTCCTGAATAAATTTACCATCTGCTTTTCCCTTAAGTTCCTTCATTACAATAGGCATTATTTTTGAAAAATCTTTAGATGATGTAGCTCCAATATCAATAATTGTTTTTTTAATAAATGCCTCTACCTCATCGGTTGATATCTGTTTCGGAAGATACTCTTGAATGATCTGGAGTTCTTTTTCCTCCTGTTCAGCCAGATCGTTTCTACCATTTTGACGAAAGATCTCAACAGATTCTTTTCGTTTTTTTGAAGCAGAAATGAGCACTGAAATCTTATCATCAGGTGTCATGCCGCCAGATGGTCGTTTTTCTACATTCTTTTCTAATAAACCAGCCCTAATCATCCGTAGGGTCTCTACCCGAATTTTATCAGATCCTTTCATCGCAATTTTAAGATCTTCCGATATTTTGTTTAATAATGCCATATTGAATTCCTGTCTTGAAGGAAATATATAATTTTGATCAATGATTGTCAATTCTACGAATTGAATCTTTTTTTACTTGATAGCATCATATATGTAAAGATTATTAATAAACCATTATTAAGGTTGTGCAATGTCGGAAAATCTAACTAAGGTTACCTTTTTAGAAAAGGTTTTTAATTATGAACAAAATAAAGAGTGGAAATATAATCGTGAACTACCAATTGTAGTCGATTTCTGGGCTCCATGGTGCGGACCTTGCAGAATTGTAGGACCTGTTATCGATGAGCTTTCTAAAGAATACCAAGGTAAAGTAAACTTCTATAAAGTAAATACAGAAGAAGAACACGAATTAGCAGCAGTATTTGGAATTCAAAGCATACCGAGTTTGTTGTTTATTCCGAAAGAAAGAAAACCGATGATGGCGGTTGGAGCGTTACCGAAAGATACACTTAAACAGATAATTGATAAAGAGCTGCTCAGCGACGGCAGTCATGATGAGCATGGACATCATCTACACGATCATAATGGACATGAACATGGATGTGACCGTTGTTAAGAATGGGAAAATAAATATAATAGCTCAATGGTTTCAGAGTAAACTATGGGTGAGTCGTGTAATATTTTCCATGATTGGCGCCGGACTTGGATACGCGTATTATTATTTCATCGGTTGTTATAGCGGCACATGCCCTATATCGAATAACCCTTACATAAGCACATTGTATGGAGCTTGTGTTGGTTTACTGATACCTGCGAGAAAGAAATAATAAGAGACTTCTGAATTATTCTTAACTGTTTTGTTGAGCGAAGCGAAACATCTCTTTTTACTTTGTTTGAGACCCTTCGCTACGCTCAGGGTGACATTTGGGTTAAAATTTCAGAAGTCTCAATAAAATATTCGACTCACCACCAGCGTAGATTTTATGCTGAAGGTGAATCGCAATTTAACTAGGTTTACTTCATCAGCAATAATTTTTTAACTGAAGCGAAAGATTTCCCTTCTGACTTAGTCGCTAATCGGTAAAAGTATACTCCGCTTGAAAGATTGCGGGCATTCCATTCCATTGATTTGTATCCTGCCTCCTGAAACTCATCGACAAGTGTTTCCACTTCTTGTCCAAGAACATTGTATATCTTCAGCGTTACATAATTGTCAATTGGCAATTGATAATTGATAATTGTCAATGGATTGAAAGGATTAGGATAATTCTGGTGCAAAGCAAATTCTTTCGGGATCTCCATTGATGATGCTGCAGCTAATCTAAGCTTGATTTCAGATTTTGGATTTCGGATTTCAGTAACTCCAGTTTTACTTAAGTGTATTGCATTTCCGTCAACGATTAAGGAAGCCTTATCAGATCCATTCTTCAAGTCCCATCGGATTGTAATTGGATATTCTGCTGAGGAGATAAGTATCTGATAATCTTTATTATCTGTATTTTCAACTGCTAATATTCTCCCTGTCGAGTAACGAACATTGAATAAACCTTCTGGAGGCGATGGTGGAAGATCGTATCGACTGATCTCAATGTCTTCTCCTTTACTGAAGTACAAACACTGTTCATTACCAGAGACATCCTGAATTATTAATTTATTAAATCCATCAAAATTGGGATAAATAATTTCACTCTTAATTAATAAGCTGCCATCTGCTCTCGATAGGATTAACTCACCTTCCTGACTCACCTTCACCCAGTAAGCATGAGACGGGAACAAACTATCTTCAACCACATAACCCTTCTTATATCCGAAAAATAAACTCTGAATTATATCTGGTGAATCAGATGTAATCGCTGAGATGCTAATGGGATAACTTATCGTACCGATCAGGTTCCAGCCCTGCTTAACTTGTATAACTATAACTTCCCGATCATCACCTTTATATAAGATGGATTGGTCGTTCGGAAATTTAATCCAATATCCTTCTCCGAACTTAAGATGAGTACGTGTAATATAGGTGCAATCATACGCAAAAGCACTCGATGATGCCGTTGGAAATAGGGTGTCTTTCACGTCGTTATCTGGCGCAAGTGGAAGTGAAACCATATTCCAATGCTCGGAAACACTGTCGAAAATAAATGGACCTCTCCATAACTTCAGATTTGATTCTTCAATTGATTGGGGTACTTCTGACTGATCATATCTTAAACGTAGTTGTGCTTTAAAGTTATCGCCACCTTCGGAACGGATATCATAAACTCTATTAATCGGATCGATACGTGTCGGTGCGCTACTGAACTGCAAACGATTGAGTGTTGGCCTTGGAATACCAAAGGGCCATCTCGAAAATTTTATAATTGAATCGACTGTGATAGTGTTATCGGATTCGTTTATTACTCCGCCGACTTCTTCCCAAAGTAGATCAGCCGGAAGTTGGTTAGCGATAGCTCTCATTGAAACATAGGCTGGATATAAACCTTCACCTGTGAATTTAATATATGAGAGGGGGCTTTCAAAGCGATAAATGCCAGTTTCATTCTGAGCTATCCTTCTTTTGATAGTACCTCGAATGATTCTTCCAGTATCATCAATAGCATTTGTGTTATTATTCTCGATGATTATCGTGTCCCGATCCCTCGGTTCTAAAAACTTTTCAAGGATAAGTTGATTTTGAATCAAGATGTTTCCTATAGAATTGACTTTTGCCCCAGATATTTTTAATTTATAAAAAATGTTTCTGATTGGAGGATTTGCAAACGGATTGCATCCCTCTACCTCGTTATCTTCATCACTATTCTTATTCTTCCAGGAAGTGGGTGTAATCGAGATAAAGTAACGAGATCTACTATTCATAGTTTTGGAGTAAGTAGTCTCATTTAAACCAACGTCAACAATAGTCTGAGTATCTGTACCGGCAAATGTTATTGTTGATTGGCCCGGATCTATTGTACCTGTATTTATAAAATCTCCTAAACAAACTAAACCCGTGCCTTCTGAACTATCAGGAAATTGAAGTG
>JACQYX010000040.1:0-3421 GCA_016207985.1 Ignavibacteriales bacterium
CCATTTGATAAAAAGGGTTGAAAATTCTGATTTTCATATTAACATGTTTCAATATAATAAAAATAGGAATAAAGAGAAAAATATAAAGTGAGGATGAAATACTGCTACATGAAACGTAAATTATAAAACCAAAATCCTTGATTCTTCTTTATGCACCGAGCCATTATTCAAACAATCCCATCTTCGATACCAGCCATCGTCTAATACTTTCACGATGCGCCAAAGTGTTTGAAACAAATTTCATTTTGAAGGCGACTGATGGAGGTCAAAGTTGGATCTCTTATAGACTTTCCAGCAGCTTTTTCAGTTTAAACATGAAAAGTATTTATTTCTCTGATAGCACTCATGGATGGGCAGTTGGAACGGCAGGTGCTGTGGAAAGGACAACAAATGGCGGTAATACTTGGATACTAAACTACCCGATAAAACTGTTCAGTAATAAGAGTATCACGGATATTGAGATCGTATTGATAACGTCCACCCCAGCGAAATGTTTTTCCGTTTCGGATTCTTTGCAATCCTTCTAGATCAATTTCTCGTTCTTCTAAAAAACTTATATGATCTTTAGAAAAATCGCTACCCACGACATCAACGAGCTAAATTGGCTTAACGAAATAGCTGGCGGCTATAGAAATATAAGTTTCCGAACCTCCTAAAACATTCTCCACATTACCGAAAGGCGTCTCGATTGTATCGAGCGCAAGTGACCCTAAAATAATAAAATCTAATAGTTAATTAATTAAGAATAGATTAATTTAACATATCAGAATTATTTAAATTGAAATGAAAAGTTTGAACATTTTTAATTTAAAGCAACGCAATTTGTTTTTTAAAGTGGGTTAAGTATATTAAAACAAAAAAATTTGGGGTCGATTAAAGGAGCATATTATATCAAACGCAAGCAACCTTCCCCAACAGAGAAGCGGCGGGGTTTTAACTTTCGGGAAAAACCTTATTTTGAATTTATCTTGATTTTTTATAAGAGCCGTTTAATATCACCTGCGGTGGAGAAGTCTAATTTCTCTTGACTTTTACTAATTTTTATAACTTTAGAAAATCAAACGCATAAATAACAAAACAAAGTGATGTCAAACCATAAGTAGGAGTAAATTTACCATGTTTAAATGCATTGTAACATTTGCACTGATGGTTATAATTATTACACCATTGAGTCTGGCACAAATTCCCAGAACCATCAACTATCAGGGTGTATTAACTGATACAAGTGGGACTGTTGTACCTGATGGCAACTACAATCTCACCTTCAGGCTTTACGACATCGTCACAGGCGGGACTGCGCTGTGGTCAGAAGATCAATCGGTTACAGTCAATAAAGGAATTTTTAACGTGATCATGGGAAGTGTAAGTCCGTTGAACATCCCATTTAACAAACCATACTGGCTTGGTGTAACAGTTGGAACTGGCACGGAACTCACGCCGAGGATGCCATTGACAAGCTCTAGCTACAGCTTCCGTGCCTCTAACACCGACAGCATCAATGGTATTGACGCAGGTGGTGATCTGACAGGTACATATCCAAATCCGAGTATTGCTGCAGGTGCTGTTACCACAGCTAATATTGCTGATCAAGCAGTAACACAGGCGAAGCTTGCCCCTGGAATTAGTCTTCCTCCCGGTGGTTCAGCAGGTGGTGATCTGACAGGTACATATCCGAATACGAGCATTGTTGCAGGCGCGGTCAACACTGCGAAACTTGCCGACAATGCTGTTACCACAGCTAAAATTGCTGATCAAGCAGTAACAGAGGCGAAGCTTGCCCCCGGAATTAGTCTTCCTCCCGGTGGTTCAGCAGGTGGTGATTTAACTGGAACATATCCAAATCCCACAATTGTATCGGGAGTTGTTGATTCGACAAAAATTGCCGATGGTGCAGTGACGCAATCGAAGTTAGCATCTGGTTTGAGGTTACTTCCCGGTGGTTCTGCAGGTGGTGATTTAACTGGAACATATCCAAATCCCGCAATTGCATCGGGAGTTGTTGATTCGACAAAAATTGCTGATGGTGCAGTTACCACAGCAAAAATTGCTGATGCAGCTGTGACCTCAGCAAAGATTAGTGTTCCTCTTTCACTCAGCGACAGCTCAAGTCCTATTATCTCAGCGATAAATTTAGGCGGCAACTACGCTGTGCATGGCTCAAGCGGCAACGAGGGCTATGGCTATATTGGGGCAGGCAGCGTCGGCGTGGTGGGCAACAGCTCCTACGGTATCGGCGTGAACATCTACAACGGCAACGTCGTTACCGATGTCAATGGTGAGGCAACGGTCACCCTGCCTAACTACTTCGAAGCCCTCAACCGTGACTTTCGCTACCAACTGACGGTCATAGGGCAGTTGGCTCAGGCAATCGTAAGTGAAGAGATTCAAAACAATCGTTTCACAATCAAGACCGATAAACCGAATGTGAAAGTCTCCTGGCAAGTAACAGGTATCCGCCATGACCCGTTCGCTGAGTCCCATCGAATTCAAGTAGAGGTGGAGAAGACAGGTAAAGAGCGAGGGAAGTATCTCTATCCGAAAGAGTACGGCGTATCAGAGACCCTGGGTATTGACTACGAAGAACATCAGAAGATTCAAAAAGAACAAGCTATAATTAAAGCAGAAAAAATAGAAAAATGAAAAACACAATTAGATTTATCGTATTACTACTGCTCTTTAGCACATGTGCTTTTACACAGTACAAAATTCCTCAAAGTGTCATCGGCAACGGAGGTACGGTGGTTACAAATAACAACCACCGTATCACTGGAACGGTAGGTCAAAATCTTATCGGCATTACAAGTAGTAATTCTTTTTCAAGTAGTGCTGGTTTCTGGTATATTCCAGGTAGGATATTGACAAGCATTGAGCAATCAGCCAGTACACTACCACTTGAATATCGATTGAAACAGAACTACCCGAATCCGTTTAATCCAAGCACAACAATAAAATTCGACATACCCCAAGCATCCTATGTAACATTGAAAATTTATAATATGCTTGGACAAGAATTGACTGAGTTGATTAATGAAGAGAAAAAGCCAGGTGCTTACAATGTAACCTGGAATGCCTTCGGATTCTCGAGTGGAATTTATTTCTACCGCATGACAGCCGGGAATTTCAGCGACATAAAGAAAATGCTGCTTGTCCGTTAATATCGTTGTGTCATTTAAAAAAAGAGCCGATCCGTTTTGTGATCGGCTCTTTAAATTTAAATAACTTGAATCAAAAATCATTCATCTCACATTCTCAATCATCAATCTTCCTTCTCTGAAGTAGCCAAGTATTTTACACCTCCACCCACTCACACCACATTCTCACATCGTATCTCCATCTTTGTTTCTCCATCCTCTTTTTGGTATATTTTATCATTATGAAACGTATTTCCTGCATTATTTTCGACCTCGACGGTACATTAACA
>JACQYX010000040.1:3463-4329 GCA_016207985.1 Ignavibacteriales bacterium
AAACAAACGAGCTTATTTTTGCAACTTTCAATCACGTTGCAGAAAAATATTTAGGCAGGAAGTATTCTCCCGAAGAAATTACTAAAATGTTCGGACCGTCGGAGGAAATCGCTGTCGGACGGCTCATCGATAAAGAACACATCGATGAAGCGATGGAAGATTTTTATTCGTTCTATGAAGCACACCATCCTAAAATGGCAAATGCATACGACGGCGTTCGTGAGATGCTGGATTTTCTGAAAGAACGAGGATTACTTCTCGCAATCTTTACCGGAAAAGGAAAACGGAGCGCTCTCATCACGCTCGAGGAGATTGGCTTGAAGAATTATTTCGATGTTATTATTACGGGAGATGACGTCCAGAATCACAAACCTTCCGCAGATGGTATTAAAAAAGTGATGGCAAGATTTGGACTTGAACCCGATCAAGTATTAATGGTTGGTGATGCAGTTGCGGATGTGAAAGCGGCACACGAAGCTGGAGTGAAAATCGCCGCAGTGCTGTGGGATTCGTATGGAAGAGATAAGGTAATGCAAATGGAGGTAGATTATAGCTTCCATAATGTCAGCGAATTTGTAGAATGGCTGAAGATTAGTATCAGAAATGGAGGCAAGTCTGTTGATCAATAATCGCTGGGGGCGTATCATCGTTGCATTGACTCTCATCGTCATTGTCGCTCTATTCATCATCGGAGTGAAAGAGCATTTCGGTTACACACCTGACGATACGTACATCTATCTACAGTATGCTAAAAACATTATTAATGGCGGCGGTATTTCCTTCAACAATGGTGAGCAAACGTATGGCATTACAAGTCCGCTGTGGCTTTTCATTATTTCGCTCAGCGGTGAACTTGGGATAGATCT
>JACQYX010000220.1 GCA_016207985.1 Ignavibacteriales bacterium
CTGGGGATACAATTTAGCTGCCGAGTATTTTGAAATCCTCAGCTATGCTACACATAATAAAAACGAACCGATTCTCGATCTTGCTACTGGAACTGGTAGAATGTCGGCTGTGTTGACTCGCCTTGGTTACGATGTAATTACAGGTGATGTATCAACCGAAGATAAAGACAAAGCGGAAATGCGAATCGGTAAAGAGTATCTTCACAAAGTAAAATTCCTTATGCTCGATATGGAATCACTAACGTTTAATAGCGGGAGCTTTTCTTCTGTTATCTCTATGAACACGTTTCATCATCTCGAGCATCCTGATGTATGTCTCAAAGAACTCATCCGAGTACATTCAGGAAAGAATTCGTTAATAATTGGCGATTTCAATGAAACTGGTTTTAGTGAACTTCAAAAAGTTCATCAGATACTTTATGGGAATGATCATCCTCGTGGGATATTGAATATGGTACAGATAAAATCGTTTCTCGAAACACAATATCGCGAAATTAAAGAAGTTCATACGCCGCTAAATCTAACATGCATTGCTTTAGGAAAGCAAAATGTGTAATTATGTTTCATCGCAAAAAGGAATTCACTAAATGGAACTGTTTGATAATCTAACACGGGAAGAATTAATAAAGCTTCTTAAAGTATATGCCAAAAATTGGTTATCTCACGATAGCTGTTGGTTTTTAGCCGCTGAAGAAAAATACGGAATGGAAGCAGCGATCGAGCTCGATACAAATTCGTGGAACAGGTTTGCCGTTGCAGAAGCTCGACGTATTATGAAGGAGTTTAACATTCCCGAGAACGGTGGACTGAAGACGCTCGAACGGGCTTTCGGTTATCGTCTTTATGCTGCAATAAATAAACAGGGAATTGAATGGGTTGATGATAAAACAATGATATTCAGGATGGTGGAGTGTCGAGTTCAGAAAACTCGGAGTGAGAAAAACCTTCCGCCATTTCATTGTAAGTCCGTTGGTATAGTTGAATTTACCCGGTTTGCAAAATCAGTTGATCCTCGGATTCTAACTCGCTGTATAAGTTGTCCACCCGATCCTGTCACCAATGCTTTTTGTGCTTGGGAATTCACTATCCAAAATACAATGGAATGAAATTTTATCTTATAAAACCAATTAAAGGAAAAATCATGCGATTACTACCAATTGCAATCATCATCTCGTTAATCGAGATGACTCTTACTCCAGCTGATGCACAATGGAAACATATCGGAAAGGAATTTTCTTTGAAAGAAACCACGCCAATCAATGAGTTGATTGATCATCCGGAGAAATATTACAACAAGGATGTAATGATCGAGGGAATAATCGCATCAGCTTGTACGAATGAAGGCTGCTTCATCGAAGTAGTATCAAAGGATGGAAAAGGTGAGGGGGTATTAGTGAACTTCCCTGAGCTTATTCACAAGTTCCCCACCGATTGTGTAGGATATGAAGTGGTGGTGGAAGGGATGTTTTACCAGAAAATTTATCCCCACTCGCGTGTCAGTCATTGGCAGGGGCATTCTTTTAGGAAAGGTATAAAAATTCCAGAATTCTCGTTGATAAAAAGGATACATGCTAAAGCAGTGAGCCTGGGCGAGAAAAAGTTGACTGTACCGAAACCAGGTGAAATAGTCCCAACGTCGGTCAGCCGAATTGATCTCGACAAAATGGAGTTTGAAACCGATGGATTTGGAGGAGGAAAAAAATTGCTCGCACCCGGCGATAGCGTTGACGAACACAGCACAGTTTTGTATCTGAGATTAAAATGAATTATATTTGATACAACTAGTTCTTTGATAAAACTCCGAGTCTCGCTACCTAAGTCAATAGATATGGTAACAGACCAGTAAGTCGAAACTGACTTCACGGCTCGAGACATGGACGAGAAACCTATGTCTGAAAATATTTATCTTCAAGATTTTACACAAAATAAAGGTTAAGGAGGACAAATCCATTTATTCGTCCATGTCTCTTGAATAGAGTCGCGACGGGTGCTGACCGAAAGGTAAGTGCCTCCCGAATTTGGAAAGGAGAAAAAGATAATTTTTACATTGATTCATTGAATCATTGTATCATTGAAAATATGATAGTTGTTTCTAAACTTTCATAATTGAATCAATGACTCGATGAGACAATGATAAAATGAGTCTCCGCCATAGGCGGATGCGCCTTTGGCGCAAATGAAAATTTTTCCCTGTCCTTTCCATAAGAGACGGGGATTTTTATTTCAAGGTAAAAGTCAAAATGCAAAATGAAAAATTTTTCTCTGCGTCTCTGCAGTGAAAACATATTAAATAACTAATGAAACAATTAATCGATTCTTATAATAGGAATCACACATATCTTCGCATCTCAGTTACCGATAGATGCAATCTCCGATGTAATTATTGTATGCCACACGGAGGCATTCAGCTAAAAAAAAGAAGTGAGATTCTTACATTCGATGAGATTGAGCAACTATCAAGATTATTCGCCTCGATGGAGATAAATAAAATCCGATTAACTGGTGGTGAGCCACTTGTACGGAAAAACTTGCCAGCACTATTTCAACGGCTTGCAAACATTCCGGGTATTCAAACACTTGGTATGACAACAAACGGAGTACTACTAAAATCGTTCGTTCATCAGTTAAAACGAGCGGGACTTACAAATCTGAACATCAGCTTAGATACTTTGCGAGCTTCGCGATTTGAAATGATTTC
>JACQYX010000081.1 GCA_016207985.1 Ignavibacteriales bacterium
ATGCACCAGCAGCCGAGCGCAATATCCTTGGTGTCGTTGCCAAGGTCGGTGTTGAGATCGGCAAAAAAGTAATCCAACATCGTGCCCATCATTCTGCTATCATGGAACTGCTCGGTGGAAAGAAAATTCACCAGGTGACATCTCTTCCAGGTGGCGTCTCGAAAGGACTAACCGAGGAGGAACGCAAGGGTGTTGAAGCTCGTGTAGTTGAAATGGTGGAGTTCGGAAAATTCACAATAAAAGTCTTTGAAGATATTGTTCTAAAAAATAAAGCGTATGTTGATCTCATTCTAAGTGATACATACTCCATGAAAATTCATTCAATGGGTTTAGTTGACGAAAAGAATAGAGTGAATTTCTACGATGGAAAAGTGCGCGTTGTCGATTGTAACGGAAAAGAATTTGTGAAGTATTCTCCTAAAGAATATCTCGACCATATTGCAGAACATGTGGAAACGTGGAGTTATCTTAAATTCCCCTTCCTCAAAAAAATTGGATGGAAAGGATTTGTAGAGGGAAATGAAAGCAGTATTTACTGGGCTACACCACTTTCAAGACTTAATGCCGCCGATGGAATGGCAACACCGCTTGCACAAGCCGAATATGAAAGAATGTATAAAACTCTCGGTGGTAAACCGGTTCATGCTACTCTTGCAACTCATTGGGCGCGCGTAATTGAGCTGCTCTATGCCGCAGAGCGAGCATTAGAGCTGATTCGCGACCCTGAAATTACGAGTCCAAATTTCAGAACCATTCCGAAAGAAACTCCTACTGAAGGAGTTGCGATTGTTGAAGCTCCACGTGGAACATTAACTCATCATTATGTAACCGATGAACGTGGTATCTTGAAAAAAGTGAATCTCATTGTCGGTACAACAAACAACAATGCACCTATTGCAATGTCGGTTAAAAAAGCCGCTCAGGGATTGATTAAGAAAGGTGTTCAGGTGACCGACGGTGTGTTGAATAAAATCGAGATGGCATTCCGTGCATACGATCCTTGCTTCGGTTGTGCAACGCATACACTGCCGGGACAAATGCCTCTTGTTGTCAACATCCGGAATAAAGATGGAGAAATTATTCAGGAAATTCGAAGATAAGATAATTATATTTGCCTCCTCCCACAATCTTTGTAGAGCGGCGAACCCTCGTCGCTCTACATGTTTTATTCAGGAAGATAAACACAATCCATGTCAACTCGCCAACACAATATACTTATTCTCGGTTTAGGCAACGAAATCCTCGGTGACGATGCAGTTGGTCTTCTCGCCGCACGAGAGCTAATGAAAGAGTTTCATAAAAAGGTCGATATCGCAGAAGCTGCTATCTCAGGTTTTGAGATTATGGAATTATTGGAGGGATACGAAAAAGTCCTTCTTCTCGATACTGTCGTGACTAAAAAGCATGAAGCGGGCACGATCATCGAACTCTCAAAAGAACGGTTCAAGAAGGTTGTTGCCGTCTCGCCCCATTATATGGGATTGCCAGAAATATTTCAACTTGCCGAAATTGTAAATATCGACCTCCCAAAAGAAATTCGAATTCTCGCGATGGAAATTGAACCACCCTACGATTTAAGAGATCGAACCATTTGCTAGTTTTCAAACAACCTGCTATTTTTTAAGTAATGATAACTGGCTAAGCCAGAAGTCCGTTTTCTCAACGAGTTGTCAACTGGCTCTGTAATGACTCGATAGAAGACGGACGTATATCTAGATTTAATTCTAATGACAAGGAGTAAGCTTATGACTGACCAAACAAGGCGTGAGTTTATCAAGAAGTGCTGTGTAGTGGCAGCAGCAAGTGTACTTGCCCGCCACGGCGGGCTAGGATGTAAACAAAAAATCGAGATGACTTCACAGAAAACAAAATTTGAACCTGTATACTTGAAGCTTCACCAAAACGGTGAGCTGAAGAAACGCGGCGAAGAGCTTTGGTCAGTGATGAAAGAATGCCGTCTTTGCCCGCGCGAGTGCGGAGCAAACCGATTAGCAGGTGAAAGAGGATTCTGTCAGGCAAATGCACAGCTTGAAATTTCATCGTACAACCCACACTTTGGCGAAGAAAAACCGCTTGTTGGTAAAGGCGGATCGGGGACGATATTTCTTACCAACTGTGGACTTCGCTGCGTCTTCTGTATTAACTGGGAGATAAGTCAAGGTGGGCAAGGCAGCCGACGGACTCTCGAGGAAATGGCTGATATGATGCTTCACCTTCAAAAGATTGGATGTCATAACATAAATTTTGTAACACCAACTCACTACTCGCCGCACATTCTGCTCGCAACCGATATTGCCGCCAGCCGTGGTTTGCGACTTCCAATTGTTTACAATACTTGTGGATGGGAAAGACTTGAAATATTAAAAATACTTGATGGTGTGGTTGATATTTATTTACCTGACTTCAAATATTGGGATGGAAAGATGGCAGCAAAATATTCTTCGGAAGCTGAAACATATCCCGAGGTAACCGCTAAAGCAATAATAGAAATGCACAGGCAAGTCGGTGTTGCTAAACCGGCAAGTGATGGCTTGATGTACCGTGGACTTATAATTCGCCATCTCGTTATGCCGAACAACGTTGGTGGATCAAAAGAAATTATCAAGTGGGTTGCCGATAATCTTCCGAAAGATACATACGTAAACATTATGTCGCAATATCGCCCCATGTACAAGGCATCTGATTATCCCGAAATTAATCGGGGTATAACGAGAAACGAATACAAAGAAGTAGTAGATCATGCAGAAAAATTAGGATTGAAGAATTTGGATATTCAGAGATATTGGTTTTTAAAATGAATATTCTAATTCCTATTATCTATCCTCTATCTTCCATTCTCCCCGCATTCGCCATTCAGATTGCGGTGGGCAAAAAACTGAATAAATTTGTTTCTACGGTGTATCATTTATAAAGAGATTGTAATTGATGCAGGATAGTATTTCAACACTTGAAAATGTAAACATTGAGGAAGATAGGGAAGCGTTATCCCTTTGCATCAAAGGAAAGAAAGAAGCATATAGTTTTATTGTCAAGAAATATATGAAGCGAGCTTATTTCACCGCATTGGGACTTGTAAAAAATCATGATGATGCTCTCTTTAAAAAGTTCTCAACGTTGAGAAACACCTTCCTTTTTCTTACATTTCTGAAAAAACATTTGGCTTTTCTAACGTTTTTTCGAAATTATAGATGGCTTATTTATTGTAGGTACAATAGTATAA
>JACQYX010000221.1 GCA_016207985.1 Ignavibacteriales bacterium
CACCTCTATTTGTCTCAAACCCATAATTTTCATTCTCATCGTTGATTTGCCATTTGATTGTCAAGGGGTAATTCACAGACCGAAGTATAATAGGCAGATCATGTTTCAAGATGTTCGTAGTATCGATATAGGCAGCGAGGAAACCGGAATTCTGATCATTAAAAAATCGCACATCGAAAATACCTTCCATCGCTGGGGGAAGTTCAGCTTGGGAATTTAATCGTGAATAGGCACTATTCGTTGTAAAAAAAATCTTTTGATCTACCAATCCGTTTGAGCTGAACGATAACGAATTAAATTGTTTAAAACCACCAACATCGTTTATGGTTTTACTCAGCATTTGCCCGGAATGAGAGAAAATAAGTTTACCGGATTGAGATGTTTGTATCCAATATCCGGAACCCGGGATGAGAGTGTCGACAATCGTATATCCTCTATTGTAACCATAGACGAACGAAGAAACGATATCATCGGGATCTGCCCCCAATAATGCTAAAGGAAAAGAATCACTAACAGTGCCAATAAGATTCCACCCGCTACTTACATTTATAGTATCTACGAGTACCGGTGATCCGGCAATCCACAATGTCTGCGTTTCAGCAAAACTCAACCAATAACCTCTGCCAAATTCAAGATTGTCGGCTATCGCCAAGAAACCTTGATAATAAAATGCTCTCGATACAGAAGTAGGAAATACATCAGTTTTTTTTACACTGCTAACTTCCAATGGAAGTGAAACAAGATTCCAACCATCTTTCACATTACAAGGTACGACATTAGGGGCGTAATATCCGAAATTGCAATTGGCAGAAGTTCTGCTCGGGCTCAGTGTGATTAAATATAACGGATACGAAGGGAAGCGCCTTGCCCATTCCGGCGGAATGTAGTCACTAATAATATAATTTCCGGCGGGAAGATTTTCAAAGATGAATGATCCATCTTTATCTGTACGCACAGAATCATTCACGTTACCCTGGATATAGATTTTCCATCCGGGTATTCCAACATCGTCAGGGTCCTCAGGATCTCTTACTGCATTATTATTTCTATCAAATAATGCTTTGCCTTGAATAAAATAAGTATTAATCGTTCGAAAATTCCAAACAGTTGACCATGAACTTGATCCATATTCGTTTATCGAACGAACTCGCCAATAATATTTGGTGCCGTTAGATAAATTATCAACAATTCTTATAGTATCGGTGATCATCGAATCGTTAAGAATAACACTCTGGAAAATGCTGTCTGAAGCCACTTGGAGGTGATATCTTTGTGAGCCAATCACAGAATTCCAGATCACATTCAAAGTGGTTGGTTGGTCAATCGCACCATTTGAAGGAGAATTTTGTTGAGGTACCGGGGGCGGACTCCCGGTTGCGTCGACATATTCAAATTTGAACACATCGGCTATAACGTACCCATTTGCGTTGTTGGTAATTGTAGCCGAATTATTGGCGGATGGAGTAAAATCAAATTTACCGAGTAAATTCCACTTACCGTAATTCTTTGTTTGATCATAATATACATTTGTTGTACCGTGTGAATGTAAAATAGTACATGGAACATTACTTGCCTCTTTATAAGTGGATGAATATTGTACTCGCCATCCATGCCATTCATATACTAGATACTGACCGCTGATATTGATCGTTGGCTTGAAGATTGCCTTTGCCGATCCTGTTCCTGCAGCGGCATAATAACTATCATAATAATTTGAATTCGCGTAAGAAATTTGTGTGGAAGTAAACCATCTTGGATGATCGTCGTTATACTCCGCTGATCGATCCCAGCTAAATCCGGTTAGAGATGCCGATGGCGATCCGGGCGATGTTCCACTGTATGAATTGTCGATGATGATGTCCGATACAATTGTAGTAGGTGTCTTTACCAATATTATCCCATCTCCGACATATTGTGTACTCCCTGAGTACGATGCCTTCGTAGCGATCATCGTCACAGAAGTAAACGAGCTGCCATCGTTCCACACCGGGTCCTGATTTCCTTTAAACCGATAGTATGGTCCATCATATCCACTTAGACTCGATAAGTTACTGCTCGTCACTGTCTGTGTAGTATTGGTTGGATTTACAATCGATACTCCATTATCGAAAAACCTAACCCAGCAGCCATTCGACAATTTCTGAGCTCGACCTTTTGGATGTCCAAGCTTTACATCATATTCGTCATAGTAATTCGACCAATGATGGTCGGCAATATCTCCGCTCATGAAGTAAACATTATTAAGCAATGCTGTAGTCAATGTCCATCGTAAAAATCTATAATAATCCTTGTGGCGATCAGGTGCATTTACTGAATCATATACAATATCCGCTGAAATTAAATTAATTCGCGGTGTTACACCAATCGAATCCCATTGGTTAATTAGCGGAATCCAATCACTAAACTTTTCCGGACTATTAATGTACATATTTTCCCAGCCACCACCATTTGCAACACGAATGCACATCGTATCTGTAATGGTCCAATAGAAAATCATCTTCTCATTCGGATTTCCCCACTTCACCTTAAACCTATCACGAAGATTGTTCCGCATCGCATTCTGACCTGCCTGCCATTTCCTCTCTATCCAATCACTTCCATGTTCTGTGTAATCGTTGACACCATTTCGATCTAAATCAATATCTCCTCCTGTGTTATATGGAAAGGGCCAGGAACCATCACTGCTGACACCATCGAATATATTCCAATCTGTTCGTTCCATCAATCGGCGGGGTAACGCTTGATTATATCTTTCTCCATCATACAATCCGCAATATTCGGTAGGATCGACAAAGTAATCTGAGCTATAAACTTTGATGTACGAACCATTACTACGCCTGACACGCCATTCGGGTGGGATAGCATCCAGATTTCCATAAATACGGAACGGTCCGCCTGCATTCCAGTCAGTTGTTGTTAAAATATATCCATCGGGATTTGCTATCTTTACCGCTCTATAGAGAAGACTATCACCATCGACACCAAGAATAAGATCGAATCGACTTAGCCAGTCAACGTTACCGCGACCCCAATTGAGTGTCGCAAGTCGAGGGTATTCATGATTGACAATCCGTTGTGAATATACTTCAACATCAAATACGAACAATAATAAAAAATATAAAATAGCACCTTTACAAAAATTAAACATATTATTCCAGGATTGTTGACTTTGTATCAATTGCTTTGAGAAGCAATTAATGATTGTGACTCTCATCATGTCGGTAAAGTTTATTTAACTAATATAATAAGGACATTTGAATTATTCAAGGATTTTTCCAGTTTTCTGTCGGTTGTTTTTGATACACTCCCCGATACCGGATTATTAATAGCACTTTTTAAATTAAACGTTTCTATAATAAAAGCCCCCGACGGAGTCGTCGAGGGTTTTTCACTAATCCACCAGATTAGTTAACCACTACTTCATTAAAATCATCTTTTTTACCGCTGTATAGATGGAATTCTGGTCGATTGTGCTTTTTGCCTCGATTCTGTACAAATAGGTTCCACTTGGTACTTGATTCCCATTTTGATCATTTCCATTCCATATTGCGGCTTTATATCCGGAACTTTCAATTCCATCGATTAATGTTATCACTTCCTGTCCAATTATGTTAAATACTTTTATTGTAACATTACTGCTAAACGGCAGTGAATACCGGATCGTCGTTGTTGGATTAAAAGGATTTGGATAATTCTGTTTAATCGAATACTCTGTTGGAATCGCTTCTTCCCGGACATCTGTAAGCTCACTCAATTCAACAACCATCGAATCAGGTGATTTTACACTATTGTCGATGAATATAATGTATGCCGACTCTGATTGATAGAACTTCGGTGATGCTGAAACATATACAAGCTCGCTATCGTTTGGTGCAACCGTTAATGCCACAGGGTTGACTTCAAAAGTAGAGCTTGTAGTTCGCATACTATCAATGACGAGATCGGTTTCTCCATCATTGTGTATAAAAAAGCTATCGACCGCTGAGGTACCTAGTGGTACTCCGACAAATGTTATCTTCGCGAGGTTTCTTAAATTTCGCGGTGGTGCAATTCCTCTACCGCTAACCCTAATGGTATCAAAATCCAGCGGGGGACCATATCCGAATGTGATGTTTGCAGTGAAAGTAGCTTTCTTGGTAGCCATGAAAACGATGAACATTTTCTCCTGAGCGCCGGGTGCAATGACTAAACTTGAGCAATTAACTAAAAATTGTGGAGACGATACTTGAATACCAGATATAACCATTGTATCCACTCCATTATTGCTAAGTGTAATCGAATCCATTTTGGTAGTACCAATAAGCACTTTACCGAAATCGATATAAGAACTATTCATCGTCAATGATGTACTTACATCCTGTGTAGTGAACTGCCAGGCATGTGAAAATTCACTGGAAGTCACATTGTTCTTTGCTTTAACTCTCCAGTAATACTGCTTTTTATAATTTAAAGAATTGACTTGTTTAGATGTGGTTGTTATAGAAGTATCATCTACAACCTTTTGCGTGAAACCGGAATCCGACGCTATTTGTAAGTAATATTTAACCGCACTTGATACGGAATCCCATATCAAATTCAAGGGTGTATTAACGTTAATTGAACCATTATCAGGAAAAGAGAGAACTGGGATTGATAGGGCAGACGTTACCGTAGTAAAATGCCAAACATTCGACCAATTACTCACCCCAAATTGATTTTCTGCTCTTAATTTCCAGAAATAGGTTGTATTAAATGTTAAAGCAGTGATCTGCTTTGAAAGAGTGGTGATTAATGAATCTGTGAATACTATATTTGAGAAGAGAGAGTCTGTCGTGATCTGTAACTGATATTTATTGGCACCCGTTACTGCATTCCAACTCATTGTCGGGGGATTCACAATGTTGAAAGCGCCGTTAGATGGTGAACTGAGTTCCGGAACCGATGGGGCACTACCATCTTCATTAACATACTCAAATTTAAAAGCATCGGAAATCACGAACCCATCTGCTTGATTTGAAATTGCAATAGAAGCAGAATCACCGGCATTAAATGTAAATGTCCCGAGCATGTTCCATTTCCCGGAGTTATTCAACTGATCAATCGTTAGACTTGTAATTCCGTTTGAGTGTACTATCGTGCATGGTACATTAGATGCTTCTTTATAACTTGATGCATACTTTCCCCGCCATCCATGCCATTCATACACTTTATATTTACCAGAAATTTTTATAGTCGGTTTATAAATCGCCTTTGCAGATCCATCACCGGATGAAGCATAGTAACTTTTATAGTAATTTGCATCGTAATATTGGAGAGCCATATTTGTAAACCACAATGGATTTTGAGAGCTGCTTCTTGCATCTTGATCCCAGCTAAATCCTGTAAGAGA
>JACQYX010000222.1 GCA_016207985.1 Ignavibacteriales bacterium
AACCAATAGCCGGCACCATTTTCTAATGTATCTTTTTGAACATAGCTTCCCTCATATGCGAATGCTTTTGAAATCGAAGTCGGAAATAAAATATCTTTTCTACCATCCGTTGGTTTTACAGGAAGAGAGATCATATTCCATCCACTCGAAACAATCATAGTGTCGGAGACTTCCATGTTTATGACCTCTCCATCTACATTTATGGTATCCGGACTACTCAATCCATTATGCTCAAATATTATCGATCCGGATACTTGCCCGGAATCTTGTGCCTCGAATGTGATATAAAATTTTTGACTATCAGAAGGATCTATGACCGAGCTCAGCGGTGCCATCGTAAATTGTGAATCAGTCGAGCTAACATTCGAGATAACTAACTCTGCGGCGCCAATATTAAAAACAGTAAGACTATCTTTCTTCAATGTATATATTTGGACATTACCAAAATCAAGGCTCTCCGATGAGACTGAAAATACCGGTAATGCAGAAAGGCGAATCGAATCTGTTCCTCCGGCTTCGTAATACCTCGCGGCGAATTCCTGAAGATAAAGATTTGTAATCCGGTCGTCTTCTACGATCAATGTATTCTCATCGTTCGAATATTCTGCACTATTCGACCAATTGTGTGAGCCGGTGATTACATATTGACTTTCACCGAGCCAATCGGCATCGATAATCGCATACTTATGATGCAACAATCCTGAGCCGCCTTTCAGGTGAACATCGATACCGGCGGCAAGCATATAAGAATACTGACTGTTTGCATCGGTGTTGTTATCCATTACGATTCGAACTTTTCCCCCAAGATTCTTCTCAACAATCAACGTGTCGGCAAGATCTTTACGAGTCAATGTGAGGAGGCAGGATGAGATCGACCTTTCACTCTCAGCGAGGGTTGTTCGTATCTGGTATGTAGTATTATCCGTCGGACTAAAGAATAGCTTAATTGGAATCCCATTAATAATAAAATTGTGTGGTGTGTTGTTACTTTTCCGTGAACCAAACCGGGAAGCTGTTGAATTTGGAATATCCGTTGTACTTCCCCACATCTCATTAAACTCGGTAGTATATGCACCTGCTAAAGAAACATCCTGAATTTCAATAACATTTTGTCTATCGTTGTTCGTACCGGGATCGGTTGGATTCCATGAACCTGTCCATACCCAAATACTCTCGGGTGATCCACCTCTGTAATCGACAATGACGAATTTATTATGTTGATATCCCTCCCCGTCGTTCGATCCGTAATAATCGAAGATGACCGGAATACCGTTGCTTGTCAATGTCGACCAAGGTGCTGTTCCTCTATTATCGTATTCGCCGATTACTCGAATCTTCACACCTCTCCCCTTCGCCGTAACTAAAGCACTCGCTATTGTCGCTCCTGCTGTACCACTCAAACTGTACAATGCAGCATCAATCGAACGTTTTGAATTGTTGATTCGCTGAAGAAGATGAGAAACGAGGTCTTGATTACCAAGTGCAATTTCACCCGATGAAACCGAGGCATCTATGCTTTTATTGAAATAGACATTGCTCTGGCCTGTTGATGATAATGGTGATGCCGTACTGACCATCAAATCACCCGCTGTACTCGTATCACCATCCGCTACTGAGAATGCCTGTACATGATATATTGTTGCATTCTGTAATCCGCCTACATCGACAGCGTGAGATGTTCTGAGAACATCGTCCGGTTCTAATATCCCCATTTCATAAGATGTCGTTTGTCCGTATCGTAGTCGGGATAAACCAGCATGGATAGTTTGCCAGTTGATGCGAAATGAAGTCGATGTGATATTACTTTCCCATGGCTGTGCGACGAACAGAGGCCCCGATGCGAGAATGTCATCGCTCGAGCGCGGCATCAGTTGATATCCTCCGATAAAAGGAGCTGATGATTTGAATTGACTTACCACGCCAATTACGTTGAATGTTCCTTGCGGTGCAGGTGTGTTTGCGAAATTCACGTCGTCATCTACACGAATATCTACATAATCCGTTGCGTCGATCAGGCGATAATTCGTACCCGAACCTGTAACTGCCCACGTGGAAATCGGATTGTTCAGCGTATCGCGAACAATCGTTGTATTCACACGCACGAGCATTCCCTCATAGTTTTCTATACCACCGCTTCCATCATTCTTGATTTGAGATGTCGTAACAACGAGTGGTTCAACAGTATTCCCGCTGCTCATCACTTGATGAAGAGTTGGATTGATCAATTCACTTAAACCATAAAATTGGGAAACTACGCCTGAAACGATAACCTCATCTCCCAAACTAACAACTGTAGAAAATGAGCTGCTATAGACCGCAATACCACCTGAGTTATCCTGAACGTATGCTGGTCCTCCAAACTCACTTGCTACAGTAACAACTCCTCTGATCGTTTTAAGATGTCCAAGGTCGATCAGAATACCGGTCTCATCATTATCCTTGATTTCAGATATCGGTACCGGTAAGCCGAAGACGACAATCGATGGCAAAGGGACAACATTAGCATAACCGATTTGTGCTTTCGTTTGTATGATTACAGGATAAATCGCTGTACTCTCCGGGGCGGAAACAGATAAAATCGAGATGAATGTGGAATCCGCACTCATGGAAATGGCATTCAGATAAATGGTATCGCCGTTCACGGACTTAGTCGCCGTCATGTTTGTGAAGCTGATATCACTTGTTGAGTGTGACCAGGAGAAATTCGATGGTAAAACAATCCGTATATCGGTAATATTATAGGAAGGATTCCGTTTGTAAAGAATTTCTAATGTGGACGTATCACCATAATCCATCGTATCAGGATCGATTGTTGCGGTGCCGGAACCGTCGCCGGTCGAGCTCGTCCGCAACGATGTGATCCATTCGGAATTCATCGAAGTATTCCCAACACCGCGAGTCGAAGTCGCAGCCGTATTCCAATTCGATGTATTAGTCATCTCCGGCAGTGTATCTTCATTGAACGCAATACTATTCCCGCTCGCAGGTCCAGTTGAGAAATGTACCTTCGGCGTAGGAATGCTCGATTGATTCGCTTCTCCCCATGATACACCAAAATCGTGAGTGTCTGATGTATTACGAATTTGAACCGCATCGCTGGAACCCGCTATTGCAAAAACTGTCCCGCTAAAGTATAAAGCATTACTCGATTTTATCTGCAATAAAAAATCGTTAGGATCTGTATCTTCGGTAAGAGCCACGAATGGAGTGGCAACGACAATAATCGTCCCTTTCCTAACTAAGCTCCACAAACTGCTCGTGGTAAATGTCAATGGTGATTGAGGGGCTCCCACTGCGCTGAAATCACGTATATCCCAGTTGCGAAGATCGAGACTATCTTGAATTACCAATAGTTCGATCCATTCATCGTTACCACTCGAATTATAAATCTCGTTGATAACGATTTGCTGAGCATGTAAAAGAAAAGAAAATAGAAACGTACAAACAGCAAATGTGAACACCCTCCCTGGCATTGTCAACTATACCTCATAAAGTA
>JACQYX010000041.1 GCA_016207985.1 Ignavibacteriales bacterium
TAAGCTGGTAGTGTATGATGTTCTTGGTCGTGAGGTTATCACATTGGTCGATGAGATTCAGGAAGTGGGCTATAAATCGGCGATGTTCGATGCAAGTTCCGCCGCAGGCGGTTTACCAACCGGTGTGTATCTGTACAAATTAATTGCAACTTCTACCACTGGTTCAGTATTTACAGACGCGAAAAAGATGATCCTCCTTCGTTAACACTTCGGCGGATAAATGTTGATCAAGTAATCTCAAGCTTTCTCGTACACGAAGCCGGTTGCCTTAACACAGCAGCCGGCTTCTGCGTTTTTATCAATCCTTTTTCATATCTCTTCACGGTTTTTTCTGTTCCTCTCAAAATGAAAAGCATCGTTTGCATCTCACTCCAATTCTACGTAATTTTTCAAATCACTAATATTTTAATTTCAGAAATTCGATAATTTCAAAAATATCAAGTAAATCATCTGCCATGCGAACCATTAACATCGTAATCATGATAATTATGACAACACTTGGAACATCCAAAGCGATTTCACAGAGCGATACTTCAGACACTGCAATTCGGGAAAAATTATTCGATACACTCTATTCTTCAAAAGATCTTGGCTGCACTGTTAAGAAAGAAGGAACAACTTTCCGTCTCTTTGCACCAAGGGCGACTCAGGTTTTCCTGGTCCTCTTCAATAACCACGACGATAAGAAGGGAGAGGAGATCAGAATGGTGCGGGACGAAAATGGAGTGTGGGAATATTATTCCTTCGGTAGATTGTATGGAAGATATTACGGTTATAGAATCGAGGGTCCGATCGGGCACGGGGAGAAATTCGATTCATCGGTCGTCATCGGTGATCCATACTCGAAAGCAGTGGTTACAAAAAATAATTTCCATCATCAAGCGAAGACTTTCATTCTTAATACTGAGTACAATTGGGAAGGAGACACATTCATTGCTCCAGCCAATCACGATGAGTTGATTATATACGAGGCGCACGTTCGCGACTTGACCGCTCACCAATCGTCGGAAGTCGGTGCGAGAGGGACGTATTTGGGCTTGATCGAGAAAGGAAAAACCGGCGGGCTTTCTTATATTGCAGTCATCATGGACGTTGTATATAACCACGTTTCGCAGTACGACTACAATCCTTTCAAGTACATCGATAAGTTTTATTATTGTCATACCGACACGGCTGGTAATTTCTTGAAAGCATCCGGCTGCGGGAACGATTTTTACACATCACGACCGATGTCGCGCCGCCTCATCGTGGAAAGCATAAAATATTGGATGAAAGAATATCACATCGACGGTTTTCGATTCGACATTGCAACTATGATAGATTGGAAAACATGTAACGAAATTGCAAATGAGGCGAAGAAGATTAATCCAAACGTCATCCTGATTGCCGAAGCATGGGGTGGTGGAAAATACGATCCACCGGGATTCAGCGACATCGGCTGGGCGTCTTGGAACGATCGCTTCCGCAACGGTGTGAAAGGACAAAATCCGTATAGCGATGCGGGTTTTGTTTTTGGAAGATTTCAAGATAAAAACACGAAACAATCGGTCATGGGCTTTGTTACCGGAACTCTAAGGGAAGATGGAGGTATGTATCTGAAAAAGGAACACAGCGTAAACTATCTTGAATCGCATGACGACCTGACGATGGGAGATTTTATTCGGATTGCTACCGGCAGCACGACCGAATCGAGCCGGGTATCGAATATGGATCAGCATGTCAAGTTAACGCCGGTTCAGCTCGCACTCTCAAAGCTTGCGGCTATGTTCCTGTTCATTTCTCAAGGACCGGTGATGATTCATGAAGGGCAGGAATTTGCACGAAGTAAAGTCATCGCTCCGACAAATGTACCCGATCCGAGGATCGGCATGATCGATCATAACAGTTACGATAAAGACAACGAGACAAATTATCTCAATTACTATCATCGAGAACTTAACCGAGAATTATTCGATTATTATAAAGGATTGATCGAGTTACGTAAGCAGCATCCGATTTTCAGCAGTGCACCGAAAGAAGCCGTGGAATTTCTTAAAACGGACGATGATTTTGTCGTTGCTTTCAGATTGAATGCGAAGAAAGCAAAATCCATATCTACTAAGAACAGTTTTATCGTCATTTTAAATGGCAATCCAACGAAGAAGGCAGAAGTCGTGCTACCCAAAGGAACCTGGAAGATAATTGCCAACGATAAGAAAATTTCATTGAAGAAGCCGCTTGCTGTCATCTCGAAATCAGCACCACTACAACCGACTTCGGGTATGATATTGATGAGTGAATAATATAAACTCGATGAAATTGATATCTCTCAACGATCTGAGGCAAATGAGCGTAATATAAATTTTCCATTCGATCCAAAATCTAGCGATGCTGTAATTCTTTCACATGCTCATATAGATCATAGCGGCAACTTGCCGAATCTTATGAAGCAAGGTTTTAATGGACCAATCTACTCTGTAGCGGCAACGAAGGACCTCTGTGATATAATGCTTGCCGACAGCGGGTATTTACATGAACGTGATGCGGAATTTGTCAACAAAAAGCTTCGCAAAAATCACGGACAGCTCATCGAGCCGCTCTATACTGTTGAAGATGCGGCAGCATCGATGAAGTTGTTTGTTGGATTACCGTATGAAAAAGAATTCGATGTACTCAAAAACGTCAAAGCGAGATTTACTGATGCCGGACATATTCTCGGCTCTGCCTCTATAAAAATAACTGCAAGAGTAAATGGCATAACGAAAACCCTTGGCTTCAGCGGCGATATTGGCAGATGGAATATGCCTATCATCCGCGATCCGTTACATATGGGAAATGTTGAGGTACTGATAACGGAAAGTACATACGGAGGCAAGCTCCACGAGCCACCTGAAGATATGGAGAAACATCTTGCCGAATCGCTTCAGCGTACGATTAATCGCGGGGGAAAAGTTCTCGTGCCGGCATTCAGTGTCGGTCGAACTCAAGATTTGGTGTACACACTTCATAAACTTTTCGACAAGGGAAAATTGCCACGCATCCCGATTTACATCGATAGTCCGCTCGCTATTAACGCAACGGAGATTTTCAAAAAGCATCCCGAGTGTTTCGATGAAGAAACGTATCAGCATATTGCCCGGCATCATGATCCGTTCGGATTCAAGCAATTACAATATGTTCGCACTGCAGAAGAATCGAAACAGCTTAACGATAAGAAAGAGCCGTGTATGATTATTGCGGCTTCGGGGATGTGCGAAGCCGGGCGGATACTTCATCATCTGGCTAATAATATTGGGGATGCGCGTAACACGATATTAATCGTTGGTTATTGTGCCGAGCATACACTTGGCAAACGACTTGTTGAACAAGCCGAGGACGTACCGATCTATGGTACTATTTATAAGCGAAATGCCGAAGTAATTGTTCACAATTCCTTCAGTGCCCACGCCGATAAGAAAGAGCTGTTGAGATATATCGATCGGTTCGATAAGCGACAACTTCAGAAAATTTTTATAGTCCATGGAGAGATTGAGCGTTCAACCGATTTGAAGAATGAGTTGAATCATAATGAGATCATGGATGTTCAGATTCCTATTCGGGGCGAGAGAGTTGTAGTATAAATACTTTAGTAAAGATCTCAGATATGATGGGTATCTTGAAACCATTAACGATTTCTATTATATTGTTACAATTATCTCATATTAAATGCTATTGATCGGCAGTTTAAGGAAACAAATTCGATAATGCATACAGGTCTACAAGGTAAAGTTGCGCTCATCACCGGCGGCAGCATGGGAATAGGGAAGGCAATTGCTGTTGCGCTTATTCTAATCAACAACGCCAGTGGGGCTCATATTGGTGGTATCTTCCAAACGACAGACGAAGATTGGGAATATCATATCCAGTTAAAACTTCTTGGTTACATCCGTATAGCGAGAGAGGTTATTCCTTACATGAAAAAGAATGGCGGCGGTAAAATTATTAACATTATTGGCACTGCAGGAAAAGAACCCGGCTACCTCTACATGGTTCCCGGCGTGACTAACGGGGCATTATTAAACTTTACCAAATCTTTATCGAAGGAATTAGAACCAGATCATATTACTGTAAACAGCATAAATCCCGGAACGACCGATACATCGCTTACAGTAGAAACATTCAAATCAATTGCAGCGATATTACAAAAAACACCTGAAGAAGTTCGGAAATCGTTTGCCGAGCTATCACCTCAAGGGCGATTAGCGACACCTGACGATATTGCCAGAGCAGTAATATTCTTTGCATCCGATTTGTCGAACTTCATCAACGGCGTTTCACTCGACATTGATGCAGGGAAAATATTGGGATTATAGTGAGATATCGCTTCACGGTTAGTCTTTCCGGTTTAATGGTCTTCCTGTCTATACATTTAAATGCTCAGGAAGATTTTAATTTAGGTAAACGCATTGTGGGTCTGCACGTCGATACATCGCGCAGCAACATCGCAACGATAGGTTTTGATAAATCATTGAATACTTATCATTGGGCTGGGCTTGCATTTTACAATAAGACAATTGGTTCGACCTTTCTTCAATTGAATCAACAATTTCTTTCAACGCTTATCCGGACAGATAGAAAGCTTATCACCGACAATCAAACGTTTGACTTCAAATTACGACATAGGTTGAGCTCAAACCTTTCGGCAGCATCTAATCTCACATCATTCATTTTATCCGACAATAAAAGTCTCGGAAGCAGTATTAGCAAAGCATCGTCTCACGTTTTGTACGGCGGGATCGCATATCAGCCATTAGAGATGTTTGTCGTCGAGCCGCTAATCGGATTCCGTTTGGA
>JACQYX010000174.1 GCA_016207985.1 Ignavibacteriales bacterium
TTGGTTTGATAATCTCGGAAAGCGGTTGGCAACCGATTGGCTTATCGCACGCCGCTTGAAATGCCTCCTCTAAATTTTGAATCGGCTCTTGATACTTTTGTTTGATTACATGCCAATTCGCAAGCGATGGATCGGCATCGAGTTGTATGCTTCCCTTGCCGTATGAAATTGGAATGACCATTACACCACCTTCACCAACCAATAATTCCTTGCACCTTTCCTTAGTACAATAAACTTGCCGTGGAATGCATCGGCAAGAGTAATTTTTTTCTCTACGTCAGCGACACGAATGTTTTCGAGATAAATCCCGCCACCCTGAATTGCGCGGCGGGCTTCGCCTTTTGATCTTGCAACACCAGCAGTGACCATCAGCTCAATCAACGGCATACCTGCACCACCAAGCTGATCTTTTGGAATTTCTGTAGATGGAACATCACTGAAAATATCTAACAATTCTTCCTCACTAACATCCTTTATCTCACCGCCGAAGAATATTTTTGATGCCTTCACTGCCGGATCGAGTGCAATATCGCCGTGAAGCATCCTCGTTACTTCTTGTGCAAGTGTTATCTGGGCTTCACGTTTCTCCGGCGATGTGCTTGTTACCTTTTCAAGCTCTTTTATTTGTTCTTCAGGAAGAAGTGTGAAGAACTTCAAATACTGGATTACATCCCGGTCAGCTGTATTGTACCAGTATTGATAGAATCTATAAGGGGATGTCAGTTCCGAGTCGAGCCATATAGTTCCGCCTTCCGTCTTGCCAAACTTCACACCTGATGAAGTCGTTATCAAGGGGAAGACAATACCATATGCTTCGGCAGAACGCAATCGTCGGATGAGATCGATGCCGGAAGTAATATTTCCCCACTGGTCACTCCCTCCCATTTGAAGTGTGCATTTGTATCTGTCGTACAGGATCAGATAATCGTACGATTGCAAAAGTGAGTAGCTAAATTCGGTAAACGACATCCCCTGTTCCTGCTCGATGCGTGCTTTCACAGATTCCTTTGCAAGCATCTCGTTCACCGAGAAATGTTTTCCAACATCCCGCAGAAATTCCATCATCGAGATCTTCGTCAGCCAATCTGCATTGTTCACGAGTTCGGCAGGATTATTCTTGGCATTAAAATCTAAAAATTGTGAAAGCTGTTTTTTGATTCCCTCAAGATTCGATTCGATCTCTTCCAATGATAAAAGTTTTCTCTCTTGTGTCTTGCCGCTCGGATCACCTACCATACCCGTCCCGCCGCCAGCAATCGCAATCGGGATATGACCCGCACGCTGGAAATGAACGAGTCCCATAATTGGTAATAGCGAACCGATGTGTAAACTGGAGGCAGTCGGATCAAAACCAATATACGCTGTTACCTGATTTTCTAACAGATGCTTTTCAACTCCCGGTGTGTAGGAATGAACAAAACCACGCCATTCTAATTCTTTGAAAAAATTATGCATTCAAATTCCTTATAATTTCTTGTATGCTTTATGAAAAAATATGGCACTTAGAGAAGACGAACCAAAACATACATTGCAAATATTACTGAAGCTGGGAATTCCATCCTTCCTCCTTGCCGTTATACTTTCAACCATCACTCATCAACTGGCACATTTAGGAGCGGCAAAATTAACAATCCCATCGACTATCGACATCATGGCAAATGACGGTAATCTCGATACGATCCATTCCGGTCATCCGTTCGCTTCGGCAGCCGGACCGATATGGACTTTCTTCTTGGCGCTCGTTTCGTTCGGATTTTTTCTCCGCTATCCCCGCAATCTATTTGCTGCATCGATGGCTTTCGTCAATGCAAGCTCACGGGTAACGGAAACGATCTCGGTTTTCTTTCAACTTCTTTTTCATAACAAGACAACTATGATCGTTGATGAAAGTCTATCACTTGCATTGATTCCCTTGAAGGATCCGACGATCTCGATTGTAATGATGTGTTTCTTCTCAATCATCACGCTCTATCTAACTATTATCGTCGTACACGACTTGAAAACTGTACCATGGAAATGGTTAGTTGCTCTTGTTTTGTTTTTGATTCTCGGACCATTAGAGAATATTATTTGGGATGTAGCTGCACCGCTCGTATTATAGAAATCCTCACATCTCCGATTAAGAAAATGAGACATCTGAATAATAGAATAAGAGTCATGGTTAGCCTGTCGAACTATGACGTTATCATCCAATTTCACGCTTCGACAAGCTCAGCGTGACAATTTTTAGTATTGTTAAAGAATTTTTCAGAGGTCTTAAAATATTACTTCAAAAGATCTGCCGCTCTGAAGCCGCTCATAACTGCACCTTCGATGGTTGCAGGTAATCCTGTATTCGTCCAATCACCAGCTAAATAAAAATTCCGTATAGATGTTTCAGATGGAGGACGAAATTTTTCAATTTCATTTGTTGCTGAGAATGTCGCCCGCTTCTCCTTAATAATGACTGAATGTATTAATTTAGTTTCCCGGCTTTCAGGAAAAACCTCACGAATTTCCCGGAGAGCAAGTGCAATCAATTTTTCTTTTGTGAGATCGATGTCCTCAAATGCCCCACTAATCACAGCAGATATAAAGCCCGTCGGTTTATCTTCTTTCATTATCGTCCTTCTATCGAAAATCCACTGCAGATGTCGGTCAATCAAACCGATGTAATCAACATCCATGAAATTCTTGTCGAACCAGAGATGGAAAGAAACGATCGGAGATGACTCAAAATTATCCATGGCTTTATATTTACTCCCATCTTTCAATCGAATAGAAGCGACCTTATCCCCATAAACTTCGATTGAATCAACCTCTGTGTTCAAAAATATCTTCCCATGATTACGATTGAACAATTTTTCTGCTTGCTCAACGTAAAGTTCAGTTTGTCCCACAGTCGGTATGAGAACGGCAGAGTCGGATTTTTTACCGAGGAATGCAGCTCGCAGCGAACGAGCAAATAAAAGTGCGGAAGCTTTCTCAGGTCTTTCATTCATTACCGAGATGGCAATCGGATACCATAATGTTTTTTTTGTTTCCGATGATTGGCTAAGACTATCTAACCATTGATCGATTGTGAGCGATGAAAGTTTCTCTTCGAGTTCATCACTCCATCCGCCTGAGGCGGAGCTCAACTCCAATCCAACTTTTAATAAGTGTCGACGATCCTTGAATGATAACAGCTTGAATTTCAGCATTCCTGCTGTGAGATGAAATGGTTTCGGTAACGAGGACACTTGAAAAATTGCTCTGCCTCGCTGTGGGTGATAGAATGGAAGACTGAGCAGCGGTTCCCGCTTCAGTAAATGTTCTGTTCCGATGATTTCAAGATACTCAAGAAGATTATGATACGCACCGAGAAGTACATGCTGTCCGTTATCGACGATATCACCCGTCTTCTTATCAATGTAAGAATAACATCTACCTCCTAACATTGGCGATTTCTCGAACAGAGCCACACGCATACCCATTAAGGATAACTTTACAGCAGCTGCAAGACCGCTTAATCCGCCACCGATTATTATGACATCATACATCTATTTTAGATTTTGGATTTCGGATTTAAGATTTGAAATTAATAATTAACCATTTAACAAATTAACCATTCACTGCTATCATCTCCCAAGCATCCTTTGTTTGATCCAATATTTCATCGCGATAGCAAATTGTAGAATGCGAGGCAGTGTAACATTTTTACTGAAGACATTGTAATCGGCTTCTTTTATTCTAAGAAGTGTATGGAAATAAATTCTCTCCATTATCTTGGCGGCAAACATTACCCGACGGTCCTCTCTGGGGAGTGTTTCCTGGGCTTTCTGAAAATATTCCTCCGCTCGATGTGCCTGGTATTCCATCATCTTCCGAAACGAATCTGAATACCGAGATGATATTAACTCCGCTTCAGAATAACTGAATCGTCTTAGGTCTTCTTGAGGGATGTATATTCTTCCGTACTTGGCGTCAATCCCGACATCCCGAATAATATTTGTTAGCTGGAGGGCTATACCGAGATTGATCGCATACTCTTTTGTTTTCTCATTTCGAGGTCCGAATATTCCTAAACTCATCAATCCAACCGTCGATGCGACAAGATAACAGTACTCTTTCAGCTCCTCGAAAGTCTCGTATCGATTTTTCACCAAATCCATTTCCACTCCCTTGAGAAGCTCGTAAAAATGTACAACAGGAATCTTGAATCGTTTAGCGACGTTGTTTAACTGATTGAGTATTTGATAGCTGGATGTTCCATTGAGTGCCCGTTCTAATTCGCCCCGCCATTTCCGAAGAATCTCAACTTTACTATTGACATCTTTCTCGTTATCCACAATATCATCGGTAGTACGGCAGAAAGCATACACTGTTTTCAATGCGTCACGCTTCCGCTTTGGAAGGAAGGAGAATGAAAAGTAGAAACTTGTCTTACTTTCCTTTAGTCCGACTGTGTTTATAATTGCTAAGTCAGATCCCATGCATCTTTCCGTGGACGTTTTCGTTTATAGTATCGCAGATCGTTGAATATTATGCCGCGTAACAGAATCATCATTTTATTGGAATTAGTTAAACTCGGTCTCGTGTTCATCACATCGAATCCATTCTTCTCGATCTTCTTCAGTATCCCGATTCCACCGAACCAAATTAACTTTAATTCGAGCTGTAAATCTTTGGCAACGAGAGACGGCAGTTCAGCTCCCTGATAAAACAATTCCCTTGTTCTTTCAACTTCATACTCCATTAACGATTTAAATTTATCATTCATCGATCCGTTTTCCCATTCATCCACGTTATATCCAAACTTACTCATATCTTCAATCGGAATATACAATCTATCCTTCTCTCTATCAACTTTCACATCCTGCCAGAAGTTTGTAAGCTGTAGAGCTGTGCATATATTATCGGACAGCTCAAATAATTTGTCATCACGATAGTTGAAGATCATTAATACCAATCTGCCTACCGGATTAGCCGAACATTTGCAGTAGCTCAAAAGGTCGGTAAAAGTATCGTATCGATTTTGAACAACATCTCGTTTAAATGCTGTCAGCAAATCCCGAAGCGGCTCGATCGGGATTTCAAGTCGCTTAACCGTCTCTCTTAATGCTATAAAGATTGGATGATCGATATTCCCTTCGTAACAGTTGCGTAATTTTTCTTCCCAATCGTTTAACTTGAATAGTCTTTCTTCTTTCGTGAGCTGGAATTCATCAGCATAATCGTCCGCTGCCCTGCTGAAAGCATATACTGCCTGAATGTACGGACGTTTTTCTTCAGGGAAGAATAATGATGCAACAGGGAAATTTTC